>NZ_JACJFC010000005.1:0-229063 GCF_014164385.1 Pseudoalteromonas sp. SG43-3 | reverse complement strand
TAAAATTTGGTGTGTATATTGTGGCTCATAACCCGAAGGTCGTCGGTTCACCTTTTATAAGTTCAGGCTCCCGCAACCACTGAAATAAATAAGAATGAAACGGCACGCTTAAAGCGTGTTTTTTTATGTCTAAAATTTAGTGTGTATATTGTGGCTCATAACCCGAAGGTCGTCGGTTCACCTTTTATAAGTTCAAGCTCCCGCAACCACTGAAATAAATAAGAATGAAACGGCACGCTTAAAGCGTGTTTTTTTATGTCTAAAATTTGGTGTGTATATTGTGGCTCATAACCCGAAGGTCGTCGGTTCACCTTTTATAAGTTCAGGCTCCCGCAACCACTGAAATAAATAAGAATGAAACGGCACGCTTAAAGCGTGTTTTTTTTATGTCTAAAATTTGGTGTGTATATTGTGGCTCATAACCCGAAGGTCGTCGGTTCACCTTTTATAAGTTCAGGCTCCCGCAACCACTGAAATAAATAAGAATGAAATGACACGCTTAAAGCGTGTTTTTTTATGTCTAAAATTTAGTGTGTATATTGAGGCTCATAACCCGAAGGTCGTCGGTTCAGCTTTTATAAGTTCAGGCTTCCGCAACCACTGAAATAAATAAGAATGAAACGACACGCTTAAAGCGTGTTTTTTTATGTCTAAAATTTGATGAGAGTGGTGAGATCATCTTCACTGCATGAGGCATTCACTTCTCATAAGCGCAAGCTCCCGCCCCCCTGAGATACACTTTAAAATGTTATAAACTTCTTAAAATAAATCGTTATTACTTAAAACCTTGTTTGGTTTGTGTTAAAACGGCACAAATATTTTTAGGTTGTTACAAATATGACTGAACTTTACCACTGGTTTGATTTAATAGGCATTGCGGTGTTTGCTGTATCGGGCACTTTGCTAGCGTATGAGAAAAAAATGGATGGCTTTGGGGTCGTAGTTTTAGCGACAGTAACTGCTATTGGTGGTGGTACAGTGCGAGATCTAATTTTAGATGTTCCAGTGTTTTGGTTACACGATCAAAGTTACTTTTTTGCCATACTCGCTTCAGTATTTGTTACAACACGCCTTATAAATAAACAAAAGCCGATACCTCATTATATTTTACAAACAGCGGACGCGTTTGGGTTAGCTTTTTTTGCAGTAATGGGGGCGCAAAAAGCACAGCTTGTTGGTATGCCCGATATGACTGCGGTAATTATGGCTGTAATTACAGGCTGCTTTGGTGGATTAATTCGAGATGTGCTTGCACGCGAGATCCCTATGCTATTAAAGGGTGAGCTTTACGCTATTACCTGTATAGCGGGTGGTACTGTTTATACGCTTGGCATTAGTTTTTCGTTAGCAACCGAAATGGCGATGGTATTAGGAATGTTAATGACCTTATTACTTCGTTTAGCCGCTATAAAATGGCAAATCACATTACACGTTTTTAAATATCCTGACTAAACTGGTGTAATCACACCATTTACTAGGATAAGGAATGTCGTTAGCTCGTATATTTTCTCGTGCTCAAGTGGGCATAAATGCCCCTGAAGTTATTGTAGAGGTTCACCTAGGAAATGGTTTACCCGCTTTTCATATTGTAGGCCTGCCCGAAGCGTCTGTTAAAGAGTCGAAAGACAGGGTACGTAGCGCACTCGAAAACTCACAATTTGGTTTTCCCGATCAACGAATAACCGTAAATTTAGCCCCAGCCGACTTACCAAAAGATGGTGGGCGGTTTGATCTGGCTATTGCGGTGGGTATTTTAGTCGCCTCTGGGCAAATAGTGTGTCCTGATATTCATAAGTACGAGTTTTATGGTGAGCTTGCTCTTAATGGTGAAGTGCGTGGTGTAAACGCTATTTTACCTTCGGTACTTGCTGCAAAAGAAGAAGATCGCTGCTGCTTTTTACCTCTTGCAAACGACAGCCTAGCAAGCTTAGTTAATGGCGTTAAACGCAAAGCCGTAAGCTCTATTCAAGAAGTGTGGGGGGATTTACTTAATCAACAACCCTTGCTATTAAATATAGAGTACCCCGACTGCACACAAGCCCCTGACTTTTTGCTCGATTTAAGCGATGTGAAAGGTCAGCCTGGCGCCAAGCGAGTATTAGAAATAGCCGCAGCTGGCGGGCATAATTTACTATTTTTAGGCCCTCCAGGTACTGGTAAATCAATGCTGGCCCAGCGAATGGCAACTATAATGCCTACTATGTCGGACGATGAAGCTATTTCAACAGCTGCGCTTTACTCTATTATTGGACAATCCATAGATTTAACTAATTGGCGACAGCGGCCATTTCGTAATCCGCATCATACGTGCTCAGCTGTTGCTTTGGTGGGGGGCTCTTCAAATCCCAAGCCTGGTGAAATTTCGCTGGCACACAACGGTGTGCTCTTCTTAGATGAGTTACCGGAATTCGAGCGTAAGGTGCTTGATTCACTGCGTGAACCAATGGAGACCGGCACAGTAACTATTTCACGTGCAGCTAGGCAAATGGAGTTCCCAGCGCAGTTTCAGCTTATTACAGCATTAAACCCAAGCCCAACGGGGAGCCATACTGATAAGCGGGCAACTCCCGATCAAGTTATGCGTTATTTATCACGCGTGTCGGGGCCTTTTATTGACCGTATTGATTTGCAAATAGAACTACCTCGTTTAACGAGTGTTGAGCTACAAAGTACTCAGCCGGAGGAAACCAGTGCTGAGGTTAGAGCAAGAGTTGAGGCTGCTTATTATGTGCAGCTAAAACGCCAAGGTAAGGTTAATGCGAGACTTAATAATAAAGAAATGAGTGTGCACTGTGAACTTGCGCCTGCAGAGTTGCAATTTTTAGCTAGAGCAAGCGAGAAGTTGTCTTTATCGCCACGCTCTTACCATAGAGTAATTAAGGTGGCGCGGACTATTAGTGATTTAAAAGGCGCTGAAAACATTAGTTTAAATGAGCTTAAAGAAGCACTTAATTACCGCGCATTTGAGCGCCTTATTGCGCAATTAACTAAGTATTAAATAGAAAGCATATAGCCTTTACCGCGTACGGTAACGATGCGTTTTTGATCTTTTTCGTCATTTAATTTTTTACGTAAACGACCAATAAGCACATCAACAGTACGATCGTTTGGGCTCCAATCGGGCTGGCCTATTTCTTCTGATATTTTTTCACGGGATGTGGCTTTACCTGCATTACTAATTAAGCAAATAAGCACTTTATGTTCGGCTTCAGTTAAGCGTGACTCAACGCCCGCAGCAGTAATTAATGTGCGGTTATCAGGATGAAGCTTAAAGTCAGCATATTCTATAAACTCTTCGCTTTCGTCGTCTTCTAGGTTAACTGCAACACGCTTATAGAGCGCGCGCATGCGAAGTTCTAACTCAAGTAAATCGACGGGCTTACAAATATAGTCATCAGCACCTTGTGCAAGACCTGCAATACGATCGGCTTGGGAGTCACGACTCGATAATACAATAACGCCAATATCGGTCAGTGTGTTTAATTCTTTTGCGAGCTGAAGCCCGTCGCGCTTTGGTAAGACAATGTCAATTATGGCTAATGATATAGCACCGCGCAGGTTTACCCGCTGCCTTACAATGTTAAGTGCATCAGCGCCAGTGGGGTCTACCTCTATTGTAAATTCGGTATCTGCAAAGTGATTTTGGATGCGTTTAACGAGTAGTTCATCGTCTTCAACCAATAAAACATTAATAGCCATAGTACTTTATTTTGAATGCTTATAGCTCTGTATGGTAGCACCAATAGGTAAATGCTGAGAAGGGGGTTTATTAGTTTTAAGTAACTTAATATTTCAAAGGGGTATAAGACGTTATTAGAGGATGAGGTTAGCACCTTTAGACTAATTAAAAGGTGCTAAATAATTAATTCTACTATTAATAAATCTGTATTAAGTCGTTATTTTAAAGGTTCAGGCTCAGTCATTTTTATACATCGAGTCCCACCATTGAGGCTCGTTTTTTAGCTTTTTATCAAAGTATGCGAGCATAGTGTTCCACCAATCAAATCGTTTGTCGCGTGCAAAAATTTGATGGTCGGCGCCTTTGTATTCGATTAACTCTACGTCCTTATTAAGCAGTTTAAGTGCAGTGTACATTGTTAAGCTTTCGCCAACAGGTACATTGGTATCGCTATCACCATGAAGAAGTAGCATAGGTGTTGTTACTTTGTCGGCATGAAATACAGGGCTATGTTGGCTGTAAAGCTCAGGGTTATTCCACGGGAAGCTATTTTTTGATGCTTCGCCAGAATATAAGTAGCCCCACCAACCTTCACCCCAATACGAGGTAATATTAGAAATACCCGCATGAGCTATTGAAGCACTAAATATATCGGTTTTAGTTGCCAATAACATGGTCATGAAGCCACCGTACGATGCCCCTAAGTTACCTACTTTTTTACTATCAACATAGTTGTATTTATTTAAAAAGGCTTGTGTGCCTTCGATAATATCATCTGCGGTGTAGTCGCCCCAGGCATTAACATGCTGCGCTGAAAACTTTTGTCCAAACCCTGTTGCGCCAGTAGGTTGTACTACATAAACAACGTAGCCATTTTCTGCCCATAAGTTAAACGGGTAACGACCTGTAAAACCACGCGTAACGGGTGAAGTACCGCCGTAGTAATACACGAGCGCAGGGTGCTTTTTAGTTTTATCTAAATTGCTAGGAATGTACACACGACCAGTTATTTCGACACCATGTTTATTTTTAAAATTAAACTCTTCTAATGTAGGGAGTCGTGTATTTGCATAGCTACTTGGTTTTGAATCCCATATTAAATCTGTTTTATTTTTACTTACGTTAAGGCGCTTTAGTTGTTGTGGCGCTAAAGCGTTAGTGCCACTTAATAAAATTTCGGTATTACGGTCGTGTGAGTAACTAAATTGTTCAACAATATCCAATCCTGTATTTAACTTTTTAAAGCGCTGTTTACTTAAATCAAATAGGTAAAGTGGTTGAGTGTCTTGCTCTGTTACTTTAATAAGCGCATCGCCGTTTTCTAAAACGTGCAGTTGGCCAATAGCGGGGTCGAACTGTTTACTGAGTGCTTTTACGTTTTTACCGCCTTCAGTAAGTAGATAAATTTGCCCGTCGTAGTTATTAGCAAGCATTGCTTTTGGTAGAGCTCTGCCTGCGCCATTTTTAAAGTCAGGGCCTGCAACTACATAAATGTCTTTATTTGCATATTTAGCTAAATTAAACGTTTTAAATTTACCAAGCGATGAAAGCTTGTTTGATTTTAAATCGAGTTCGGCTAACTCTGTTTCAGGGTGGGTTGATGCCTGCATTGCCATTACTGGGCGGCTCATTAATACTTTGCCACGGTTACTATTTGAATCTTCAAGGCTGTAAGAAAGAGGACCTTGGCTAAGTGCTTTTGTTAAACCACTTTTAGTATCAAGCATATAAATTTGGCTGGTGGTACGTGCATACGACCAGCGATCTTGCAGACCTTTATAGTGCTTGGTTAAGCTGTTAGTGCTCTCAGGTGATTTAGACCAGCTAAACAAAAGACTGGTGTCGTTATAAAAGGTAAAGCCATTAGCTCCTTCTAAATCGTTTGCTAATGTTTTTATTGAGAGGTTTTTACGGTTAAGTTGTTTAAGCTCACCATTTAACAAATACACTAAATATTGGTTATCTGGACTCCAAATAATGTTACTTGGTTGGCCTGCTTCAAAGCGATAAAGCGTTTGATTGTCTGAATCTTTAAGTACAGTAACTGTATTTGCTTGATTTTGTGTTTTATCGCTATAAGTGCGAGTGGTAGTAACGTACTGCTTGGCATTAGGTGCGAGTGATAATTGGCTAATGGTAGGAGCATCAAACAGTTGTTTTGCAGATAAACGTTTTATGTGTGAAGTGCTGAGCGTAATTTTATCAATGTCGCTCTTTGGAGCAAAATCAAGCGTTACATCGTGCCAATTAGCTACTTGCTGGGCTACTATTAAAACAGTGTGAGTACTGTTATTTAAAGCTAACTTATAGCTATTTTTATCGCCTGTTTGTAGTTCGCCATTAATAAATAACTGCCCTTGCTCAATCCCTTTTAAGGTAAGCGTACCTTGTGTAAAGCGGGTTGTTTCAATATTAAATTTTAGTGCCTGTAACCCACCTAAAGTGAGCGCATTGATTTTATTAAATGGCTGCCAGTTTTGTTTTTTCCCAAATACAGAAAAACTATCTGTGTCTGCTTGTAATTGTGGCAATAGGTTGTTAATAATCGCACTGCCATGAGGTGTCTGAAAAGGCTTTAACTGCATATCTTCGGCAAGTGGGCCGATAAACTGAATTTTTGATTTATCCAATGGTGCCGCTATTGCAGCAAAGCTTAAGCTGCTAAGCGTTAAAAGAGCTGCTGCGTACTTAAATAGCTTATTTTGATGACACCATGGTGCGCTAAATTTCATTATTATGCCTATTATTATTGGAAGTTTGGCCAAATATAGCATGTATTGTTACCATGCTCACATATCCAATATAGAGGAGAGAAAGTGACTTTACTGATAGTTTATATGGTAGTGGCGATTGTTATTTCGTTTTTATGTTCTGTGATGGAGGCTGTGTTATTAAGTATTTCGCCCAGCTATGTTGCATCACTTAGAAAAAAACACCCTGAGCTTGCTAAACAGCTCGAAAAGCTTAAAAACAATATAGATCAGCCTTTAGCTGCTATTTTAACTTTAAATACAGTTGCCCATACTGCAGGTGCAGCGGGAGTTGGTGCACAAGCGGCTGTCGTTTTTTCCGATGCGGCTGTAGGTATTGCATCAGCCATCATGACATTTCTTGTATTAATTCTTTCTGAAATTATACCTAAAACCTTGGGGGCTAATTACTGGCGAGCTTTAACCCCAAGTGTTACCTACGCTTTGCGTTTTTTAGTTATATCGCTAAAGCCTTTTGTATGGTTTGCTCAAAAGCTAACAAATTTAATGGGTCCAAAGCACGATGAGGCTTACTATATTCGTCAAGAGATAGAGGCAATGGCAGATATAGGCACGGAGTCGGGAGCATTACACCAAGATGAATCTGATATTATCCGTAATTTGTTGCATTTTAAGCATGCAAAATTATGTGATTTAATGACGCCTCGAACGGTTATTTTCAAAATCCATAAAGATTTAACAGTTAATCAGTATTTAAATGAACATGGATCGTCATCGTTTTCTAGAGTGTTGGTATTTGATAAAGATGCCGATGATATCGTTGGGTTTGTGCATAAAAACGATATTATGCTGGCATTTCACCGCTTAGGCACCGATTACAAAATTAGCAAATTGATTAAGCCTATTTATACCGTACCAACTTCTCAGAACGTATCGTCGTTACTGCAAACTCTTTTAACAAAGCGCACGCATATATGCCTAGTTGTAGATGAGTACGGTGACGTGCAAGGTATTGTAACGCTAGAGGATATGATTGAAGCTTTAATGGGGCTAGAGATTGTAGATGAGCGTGACCAATCTACTAATATGCGCGCAGTAGCAAGGCAGCGTTGGCACAAACGTTTAGCAAGCAGTGCGCATATAGTCAGTGAAGAAGATAAACACACTCGGGGTGATAATTAGTTAACCAGCCCCGATTAAATATTAATACCGCTTTAAGCGGGGCTGCCATCAGTCTTCAGCCAATCTTTAGCCCAAGATATAAATTCGTCTTGTGGTTTAGGGCGGCTAAATAAAAAACCTTGTATGGCTAGTTTTCTTCTATAATGCCTTAAATAAACGAGCTCTTCTGGTCGTTCAACACCTTCTGCTACTAAGTCTAAATTATCTTTACTCGTAATATTAAATAACGAACTTACGACCACTTGAGAAAATAAATCTGTTTCTATATGGCTAATAAGTGAACGGTCTATTTTAATTTCAGTAAAAGGAAGATTTCGAAGCTGATTCATATTAGTAAAACCAACACCAAAATCGTCTAGCGATATACCAAAGCCATGCATTCTTAATCTGTTTAGTGTTTCTAATTGCATGAGGCTTGAGAGTGCATGTTGTTCTGTTATTTCTATAATTATATTACTAGGTGTGAGTTGGTTTAGTTCTAAAATGAGCAGTAATTTATTAGGGCAGTTTAAGTCGTCGAGCTGAGTTGGCGATAAGTTAAATGCCATTTTAAAATCATGACCTAGTTGCGCTTTCATATTTTTGAATTCGCTGGTGGCCTTTTCAAAAAGAGAAAATGTAATTTGATTAATTAAGTTGTGTTGTTCGGCAGTGTTTATAAAACGGTTAGGTAAAATAATATTGCCGTCTTTACTTGATAAAATACGTGCTAAGACTTCAACGCTTTCAATTTTATTGTTATCAGCGTTTATTTTTGGTTGGTAAAAAGGCGTTATTTCATCGTTTTTTAATGCATCAATAAGCTCATCTTTTGAAATGGCTGACTCTTTTAATAAAGTGTGGCTGTTTAATTGCGCCACTTTAATAAGTAACCTACTAACCTGAGACAGTTGCACTGGCTTTGAAATATTACCAATGAGGTGAGCGTTATGTTGTTTCGCGAGATTGGCAGCTAAGCTAATAACTTTATGGTCCATTTCAGAAACAATTATAATACCGCCTTGATAATGTAACTCTCCTAAGTGGCGGATTAGTTCCATGCCGTCCATTTCGGGCATATTGAGATCAGTAAAAATAGCATCAAAGTAGTTGATATCCTCTTTAACTTTTTCAAGAGCTTCTTTTGCATTCAGGCACGTAGTTATAGTGTTAGACATACCCAATTCGTTAAGTATAGCTTCCATAACGATCAAAATTGCTTTTGAATCGTCAACAACTAAAATATTAGGCACTATTTTGTCCACTGTTATCCCTTTCAATGTATCGCTTGGAGTTACTATAAAAGTAGTAGTGTTTTTTTATTTTGTCAGTATCAAATACTTTTATTTTGAAAATAGTTACCTAGCACCTTCACTCGTGTTTTTAAGCTGATTAGGTATACTAGCGCCATTATTTTAAACGGTCTTAATTATGATAAGAATAGATCTTACTTTAGCCGAGCAACCATTTTCGCTTATGGTGTCTGGGCAAAAAATTGTGCAGGTATTTCACGCGCAACAAGCCATTACATTTGATAACCCTCGTGAAAACTATTTTCAATTTACTTACGACAACAAAGTAATAGGTATTGATACAGCGGCAGTGGAAGAGCAAAGCATTTCGCTCTTTGTAGATGATCAATTTGCAACACAACTTGCGTTACCAGCACCTACAAATGGGTCACCTAAAAAAGGCTTTTTAGGGCTAGCTGCATTAGGTTTTAAGCTTTTTAAAAGTGCTAAGGTAATTAAAGTAGTGCTTGCCGGGGCTTCTGTTGCAGGCTATGCGTGGTTATTTAGTATTGAATTTGCACTAATGCTAATTGGTTGCTTAGTCGTACACGAATACGGCCATGTGCGAGCAATGAAATACTTTGGCATAAAAACCAAAGGTATTTACTTAATCCCGTTTGTTGGTGGGCTAGCTGTAAGTGACGATAAAATAACAACCCGTTGGCAAGATGTCGTTATATCATTAATGGGGCCTGCATTTGGTTTAATTACCTCGGTACTGGGTGTCGTTTTATATTACGCCACCGAGATGGAAATATTTGCAGGTGTGGCAGTTCTTAGTGCGTTATTAAATTTATTTAACTTGTTACCTATTTTACCGCTTGATGGCGGGCATGTATTAAAAAGTATTAGCTTTTCAATGCGTTCATGGATTGGTTTAAGCGTATGCTTATTAGGCGTACTATTTGGCTTATGGCTGAGCTACACCTTTGGCTTAATGTTACTGGTATTCTTTTTGTTTGTAGGTGCGCTGGAAATTGTATTTGAATGGCGAGGCCGTCACTATTCACATTTAATGCCACTAGATAAATATGGCCAAGGCTCTTCAGCCGCTATGTACGCGATTGTAGTTGCAGGCCATGTATCAGTAATGATGCATTTTGCGGATTCTGACAATCCAATATTGAGTCTGCCGATGACGATTTTATCAAGCTAATAATAAAAAACAGTATGGAAAGTTTAAAAAACGCGCATGATGCTGTTTTTTTGTTCGGTTGTTGCTGCTTTTAAAGGTTTTTGTGTTTTTATTGTTGTTTTTTTGTAACTGAAGATGTAACGTACTGGTATTAGTTTTGTTCAGGGATGTTATTTAGAAAGGAAGCTGTCGCTCAGCAAAGTGAGCGTTTAACGGGGGCTATAACCCTCGCACAACCGCTATCAATAAAATTAACTGTGTTTATTTTAGCTTGTGTGGCTATCGCAGTTATTACCTTCTTATTCACCGCAGAATATTCTCGTAAAGAAACCGTGCGCGGTTTTTTAATGCCCAACAAAGGGATGATCCAGAGCTTTGCTAATCAAGGCGGCATGATTGAGCAGTTATTTGTACAAGAGGGTGATGCCGTTACTAAAGGTCAGCCGTTGGCGACTATTATTGTGCAGCAAAATAACAGCCAAGGTATTGCCTTAAGTACCCAACTTATTGAGCAGCTAATTATGCAAATACAGTTGCTCAATGATGAGATAGCACAAAACCACACCCTACAAAAGCAAGAGTCACTTAACTTGCAAGCGCAAAAGCATGCGTTAACTAATGAGCAAGCTGCATTACAAAGTCAACTTGCATTGACCGATGAAAAACTAGCACTACTTAACCGTCAACAAAGCAACCTTAATCAACTTAATAAAAATGGCTTTTTATCAAACATCGAGCGAGAGCAACAGCAGCAAGCCCTCTTAGATGCTAAGCAAGAAAAACAAAACCTAGCGCGCTTGCTTATGCAGCAAGAAAATCAATTAAGTCAACTTAGCTTTAATACTGCCAATGTGCCCCAGCAGTATATGTTGCGTATAAATAGTCTTAAACGCCAACAAGCGGATATTCAAAACCAGCTCACACAAATTAAAAGTAACTATCAATATACCATAACAGCCAGTAACAGCGGTACGGTTACTGGTATTCAAGTGGTTGAGGGGGAAACACTTACCCAAGCCAAACCACTGTTGCATATTATTCCCGAAGGCTCAGAGCTAGTAGCAGAGTTGCTGCTCCCAACACGTTCAGCAGGCTTTATACAACTAGGTAACGATACGCGCCTGCGTTTTGATGCTTTCCCTTATCAACGCTTTGGTTTTATTAACAGCAAAATTATCCGCATCGACAAAGCACTCATTACCCCAAATGAAATACGTTTGCCCATTGCACTGCAAGAGCCTGTGTACCGTTTGCGAGCAACACTCAGCCAACAGCAAATGCAGGCCTATGGTAAGGCGTTTGAGCTGAAAAGCGGCATGTTGTTTGAGGCAGATATTATGTTGGAGCAGCGCACATTAATCGAGTGGTTACTCGAGCCACTGTACAGCCTAAAAGGGCGCGTAAGTTAAGTGTAGCACTTTATGAAATAAAGAAAAATTTGAAATTTTGGTGGTTTGCTAAATGCAAACAACCGAAAAAGACGGCCAGCTTTAGTTAACTTTAGCGAGCAGCTAAAGCCAGCCTATTAACCGCCCTCCTTTATTGTAAGGTTGGGCATATTAACAACCCGACGACTTAACTAAAAAGCGTCGGATACATGGAGTATAGTATTATGCGTGAAATAAACGCAAATGAAATTCAAGAAGTTAGTGGTGGTGGTGTTGGTCCGTTGCATTATTTTGCAATAGTTGGGGCTGCTGAATTTATGTATGAATTTTTTGCTGGTGTTGATGAAGGTTTGGGAGAAGGTTAATGAGAGAATTAAATAAATCAGAGCTTAATATTGTTGTTGGTGGTGGCTGGGCTAGAGACGCTGGCGTTTTTGTTGGTGAAACTATGAGAAGTATAGGGGATTCTCTCGAAAGTAGTGCTTATGAAGCAATTGATTGGTGGTTAGACCTAAATAATATTGACTAGAAATAAGTAGGGGGCTGAGCCCCCTTTTTTGAAATAATTAAGAGTTTTAAATGCTTAAGCTAATAGTAGAATGTTGTTATATATTTCTTTTTATATTTTTATCGGTAATTTCAGTTTATTTTTTTGATGCTAATGCCCCAAATTCATACTATTCAATTATAATGTATTTATCTATGATATTTATTATTATCCTTAATAGAAAAAGACTTACTCCAATCGGATGGGGTGTAAATCCATTTAACAAAAATGGAGGGAAGCTGATTTTATTATGTTTCTTTTCTATTTATCTTCTAGATAGAATATTATTTTATTTTTCATCGATTAGTAATTACAGTTTAGAACCTGCAAATAACAACTTATTTTATACTTTAGTCCTAGCCCCTATCCTAGAAGAACTCTTATTTAGAGGTGTAGTTTTTTTCCACTATTGTAAAGTCGTTGGAGTAAAGAGTTCCGCGTTAATAAGTTCGGCTCTATTTACAGTTGTACATTTTGGATTAGATATTTTTGGGCTCATTTCTATATTTATAAGTGGTCTTATTTTCTGTTATTTAACATATAAGGTTAAGGGGGGGATTTATCTTGCCCTAACACTACATGTGCTTATTAATATTGTGAGCTTATAAAAGTGTTTATTAATTTTATTTTTTCATATAAAAGATTTTTATGATTGATTTCTCAGTGAGCAACAGAGTTGATTTAATTCTTCAATCCGAAATTGCGGAATGTGGCCTAGCCTCTATCGCAATGGTGGCAAGTTACCACGGTCATCAACTTGATATGCCTGCTATGCGCAAGCGCTTTTCGGCTAATCTAAAGGGGATGAACTTACAGCAACTGATTGAGCTAGGTGATAATTTAGGGCTAGCTAGCCGTGCGCTACAATGTCCGCTTGATGAAGTGCATAAACTACAAACGCCGTGTATTTTACATTGGGATATGAATCACTTTGTGGTGCTGACCAAAGTCTCTGGCAAAGGTGTTGCAGCTAAATTTGCAATTAATGACCCAGCTGTTGGTAAGCGCAGTTTAAATAGTAATGAGTTTAGTAAACACTTTACCGGTATTTGTTTAGAGCTGACTCCAACCAGTCATTTTGAAGCCAAACAAGAACAAGCACAGATGAAGTTTACCCAACTTTGGAGCTCAATGAAGGGCTTAAAAGCAGGGCTACTAAAACTGATTGCGTTGTCACTGGTATTGCAATTATTTGCTTTGATGACCCCTTATTATATGCAGTGGGTGGTGGATGAAGTACTCATTAGTTTTGATGAATCGTTATTAACGGTACTCGCTATGGGGTTTGCGCTGATTGCGATTATTTCGGTGGTGACTAATGCTGTGCGAAGCTGGTTAATTTTACGGCTTTCCAGCCTTTTGAATATGCAAATGGGTGTGAACTTACTCCGGCACTTATTGCGGCTACCGATGAATTATTTTGAGTCGCGCCATGTTGGCGATATTGTATCGCGCTTTGGCTCATTAGCGCAAATACGGGAGCGCATAACTACAGGGTTTGTAGAAACACTGGTCGATGGCGTGATGGCTATTACCGTTTTGATTATGATGCTAGTTTATTCGCTAAAGCTCACTGCAATAGTTGTAGGTGCAATTGTGCTTTATACCTTAGTGCGTTTAGCGCTTTACAGGCCACTGCACCAAGCTACTGAAGAAATGATTCAATCATCTGCCAAAGAGCAGTCGAACTTTTTAGAAAATATTCGGGGTATGCAAACTATAAAATTGTTTGGTAATGAATCGCAGCGCCAAGGTATTTGGCAAAACCGTTATGCAGAGGTAATAAACAGTGAAATTCGTTTAGGGCGTTTAAACATTAGCTTTGATTCATTTAATAAACTGTTATTTGGCCTTGAAAATGTATTGGTGATTTACTTTGCTGCATTGCTAGTTATGAGCAATAGTTTGTCTGTTGGTATGGTACTGGCGTTTATTGCTTATAAAAACCAGTTAACCAGCCGCTTTGCCAACTTAATTGAGCAAATTATTCAATTCAAAATGATGCGCTTACACTTAGACCGTATTGCAGATATAGCACTCACGAAACAAGAAGCTAATCGTGACGGTGAAATGGCCTATACCGGTGATGACGAAGGTAAAGCAAAAGGTCAGCTTACCCTTGAGAATATTTGCTTTAGTTACAGTGAAGAGCAAGCGCCCATTTTAAATAATGTTAATTTAACGCTGAATACCGGTGACTCGATTGCTATTACAGGGCCATCTGGCGCGGGTAAAACTACACTAATGAAAATTATGCTGGGGTTATTACAGCCGACCTCGGGGACGGTGTTGCTTGATGGCAAAGATATTACCCAGCTTGGCCTTAAAAACTACCGTAAACAAATAGCTGCAGTGATGCAGGATGACACATTGTTAGCTGGCTCAATCGCCGATAACATCAGTTTTTTTGACCCACAGCCCAATTACTTGAAAATAGAGACGTGTGCTCGTCATGCGGCTATTCATGATGATATTACTAAAATGACTATGGGTTATAACTCATTAGTAGGTGATATGGGATCAAACTTATCTGGCGGTCAAGTACAGCGTTTACTCCTTGCACGCGCATTGTATCAATCGCCCTGCGTGTTATTTATGGACGAAGCAACCAGCCATTTAGATAAGGATAACGAGGCGAAAATAAGTGAGCAAATTCAGCACTTACCAATCACACGGATTATGATTGCTCATCGCCAAGAAACTATTAATATGGCTGGCAAAGTCTATCATTTAAATGCAGGTGAATTAGTGGACTTAGACCAGCAAAGTGAGAGTGCATAAAACAATCAAGGCGTGTGTATTACACGCCTTTTTATTATGCTTGCCGTTAGTAAAAGCTCAATACCAGCGATATAAAAACCCCAGTTACAAACAACTGCACAACACAAAACCCCATAATATCTTTTGCTTTTAAGCCTGCGATAGCAAGGACTGGTAATGCCCAAAACGGTTGAATTAAATTAGTCCACGCATCACCCCATGCAACGGCCATTGCAACGCGAGATATATCGGCGCCTAGCTCTTGCGCTGCGGGTATTACAATGGGTGCTTGTACAGCCCATTGGCCACCGCCAGAGGGAACAAACATATTAACGAGTCCTGCACTTATAAAACTAAAAAATGGCAAGCTATCAGCATCTGCAATGGCAATAAAGCCACGTGATATCTGTTGTGCTAATCCGCTATCAACCATTACCGCCATAATGCCAGCATAAAAAGGAAATTGAATAACAATGCCAGCCCCGCTTGGAGTTGCTTGTTGCAGACTGTTAAGTAAATTATGGGGTGTTTGATGCAGCGTAATAGCTAAAAACAAAAATACGGCAATAACGCTATTAAGGTTTAAGTTTCCGCCAGCAATAAAAAAGTAATAACCTAAATATGCCAAACCTAATAAGCCAATTGTCATGCCGAGTAGTTTGCTTTGTTCCAAATGTTGGGCAGGTCTGGTTATTGTAGTGGGCTTAGGTGTTGTCTCTTGTAAAAGAGCTGGGTCGATATATACGCTTTCTTGAACGCTTGGCAGCATATAGCGATTAACGAGCGGCATAATAATGAATAAACCAACTAATATGGCTATATTAAAGCCCGCAAATAAAGTGTGCTCTGTACTAATAATACCAATGCTGGCCTCTGAGAAGTGACCATCGGTTGCGATAGTTAAAGGAATCGAGCCAGCTAATCCGCCATGCCATACAACAAAACCTGAGTAAGCGCTGGCTACTAATAATCGATAATCAACACGAGTATGTTTAGCAATTGCTTTGGCAAAAAGGGCACCAATAACTAAACCAAATCCCCAATTTATCCAGCTCGCTAAAAGCGAAATAAGCGTTACCAATATAATTGCTTTAGGTGCTGTATTTGCGAGTGTTGCTAGTTTTTCTAATAACTTACTTATAGGTGGCGTACTTGCCAACATACAGCCTGTAATTAACACTAGTAGCATTTGCATCGCAAAACTTAATAAGTTCCAAAACCCACCTCCCCACGCTTGTAATACTTCAATGTTAGTTGCGGTTGTAAATAAGCTCGCACTGACAAGGGTAATTATTGTAAGTAAAATTACAAATATAAAAGGGTCGGGAAGATAGCGCTCTACAATTTTAGTAAAAGGGCGGGCTATTTTATTAAGCATAAGCACAACTGTTTTGGTTATTATTTTAACGCTAATTAATCATGAAAAATCACCATTGGCAAACAGCATTTAGTCTAATATTTGCGGTTAAAAGCTTAAACATTGCTTAAAAGCATCGCTTACAGTAACGTACTGTTTATAGATAATTTACTAACGAAGACTTTGTATTATGCCGGTGATATTTAAAAGGCTAGCGTTACTTGTTCGCGCTCATATAGATCAGTTGAGTTGGCAAGCAGTGGCATTAGCTATTTTGACTCATATGCTATTAACATGGAGCTTACTATTTATAGCGAATGAGAAAGCGTTAACCTCGCTTACTACCTTTTTTTACTATTACACAGTAACAACATCAACAGTGGGATATGGTGACTTTAGTCCAACTACTGATCTTGGTCGTTGGGTGGTTGCATTAATACAAATTCCATTTGGTTTAGCTTTATTTGGTGTTTTGCTAGGAAAAGCAGGACAAACTGTTACTTACTTAATTAGGCGCGCTATGACTGGTGATAAAAACTTTGCCCACAGTAACCACCATATTATTATTTTTGGTTGGCACGACACTCGTACAAAAAAGATGATTGATTACATTTTGGCAGATACGAAACGTACTGACCGTCGTATTTTACTCGCGGTAACAGAGCAAATGGATCATCCTTTTTTAGCTAACGAAAGCGTTGATTTTGCACGTTTAACGAGCTTTACTAATTTAGCTGAGCTAGAGCGGGTTGCTATTCGTAGTGCTGATAAAGTGATTATTGATGGTCAAGATGACGATCAGACATTTACAACAGCCCTGCGCATTAGTCGCTTAGTAAAAGATGATTGTCATATAAGTGCTCACTTTTTGGATGAAACCAAAGTTGAGATGATGTTAGAGCATTGCCAAAATGTAGAGTGTAGTAGTGCAAAATCAGCTGAGATACTCGTACGCTCAATGCAAGATCCAGGTTCGAGCCGTGTGCAAGAGGAGCTGCTATCTACTTTGCACGGCGATACACAATTTAGTTTGAAAATACCAGGCGGCTGCAAAGATATGGAGTTTGGTACTTTGTTTCATCATTTTAAGCTTGAGCATGATGCAATACTGTTGGGTGTTGCTCATAATTTAAGTGCGCAAAATATGGATTTAAATCCACCATTAGATTACAAAGTAAGTGAAGGCGATATTTTGCACTATATATCGGTAGATCGAGTATTAAGTAGTGAAGTAGACTGGTCGAGCCTAGAAAAATAATGAATGAAGTTGTATTTTTAATTGTTGTTTTAAGTGCTTATATATTACCTGTCGTTATTGTACTCAACAGTAAGCGTACACAGGGTCATGAAAAGAATGGCTGGCTAATGGGAATAATTATATTTTCTTGGTTAGGGTTAATGATGTACTTTGCCATTGTGCCCAAGTATGGGCACAAAAAGAAAAAGGTTAAATAGAGTAGTTGGCCTTTACAGCCGCTTTTACTGGCGTAATTACTCTTCTAGTTGCTTAATTTTATGCTCAATTAAAGGATCGTCAGGTACAAGTTGTTGAGCAACTTCTAATAACTGAATGGCATCATTAGGATGCTCATCTTGATGCTTGAGGGCAACATCTATTAATGGCTGAATATCAATTTTTGCCTGATGTTCCTGTACGTGAACTTCTTTTTCATCAATCAAAATATTATGAGCTTTGCTTAATAGTGTTTGACGGTGAGCTGAGTTTACATTCGCTTTATTAAGGCTTTTGTAATAATCCTCTTTAAAGCGTAAGGTTTTAGTTTGCATACGAAATTGCGCAATATCAATTTGCTGATGCTGGATAAAATCGACGGCTACTTGCTTATAAAATCCAAACTTATTCAAATATGTGGCATGTGTGCCATGTCCCATACCAAATACTCGTAAGTGAGTTAACTGCTTATAGCGCTTAGCGTGCATTCGGTCTATACGATTAGTAGGATCGTAAATAATATAGCCTTGGGCATCTCCTAAATCTAGATCGTGATAATCTTGCTGCCAATCAAACTGCTGAGCTATATCGGTACTAGAGCGGTCATCCCACGGTACTAATTCTTTATTTTTAGTACTTACCGGATGGAAGAACAACACCTGATTTAGCTTTAATAGTTTAGCAAAAGCGCCAACAGCAAATCCGCCACGACTTAAACCATAGCCAAGTCGACAGTCAAACGGCGTAAGTAATGTTGATAATTGCTCGAGAAAAAAGATTAAATTACGATTACGAAACCAATTACTTTTACCCAAATGCTGAAAAGCGATTACGTTTACGTTTTGTTTTTGAGCTAAGTGATAACCCCATGGTGCAAAATCAGGATGAAGATCTTGCTCTTGCACGTTAGTGCCAGCTGGGGAAAAGGTAAAAAGCAGGGGTTTATTAACGTCAACAAAATCATACTTAACAAATACATCGCCGAGTAAATCACTACCCGTCATGGGTAATCGAGTTTGTTGCTCATTGTGCGGGAGAGTTAACCATTCATCTAACCAATACAGTAATTTCATTAATCCTCCAGCTATAAGTCAGCATAGATCATATCAAACTCAATGAAATTAGGTCAAACCGATAGGGTATTACTGCGCCATTTTGATTATTACATCCCAGTCATTTTTAGTAACAGGCATTATTGATAGACGTCCGCCCTTTTTAAGTGCGATTTCAGTAATATTGTCATTGGCTTTAATATCTTTAAGGCTAATTAATTTTTTTAAATGGCTTTGATAAGTAACCTCAACAACAACCCAACGTGGTTTGTCGCTGGTGGCTTTTGCATCGTAATAGTCGCTGCTTAAATCAAATTGAGTGGGGTCTGGGTAGGCTTCTTTAGTAACCTCGGCAATGCCCGCTACGCCCACGTGTTTACAGCTTGAATGATAAATCATTACTGAATCACCGACTTTGACGTCGTCACGCATAAAATTTCGTGCTTGGTAATTACGCACACCTTCCCAAAGAGTTGTTTGTTTTGGTGCATTTTTTAAGTCATCTAATGAAAACGCATCGGGTTCAGTTTTAAATAGCCAGTAAGCCATAACAGTATTCCTAACAAATATTTACTTCCCACTATTGTATAGTATCATTTGGACACTAGGGTAATGAGGAAGAAATAATGAGCCAAGTATTAGATGATTTATTGTCGTTGTTAACACTTGAAGAAATTGAGCAAGGTTTATATCGAGGACAAAGCCAAGATTTAGGCTTTGGTGCTGTATTTGGTGGTCAAGTAATGGGGCAGGCGCTTTCTGCTGCCAAAGAAACTCTACCTGAAGGGCGAATAGTTCATTCATTACATTCTTACTTTTTACGCCCAGGCGATCCGGCTAAACCCATTGTTTATGACGTTGAAACTATTCGTGATGGAAAGAGCTTTAGTACGCGCCGAGTCAAAGCAATTCAGTACGGTAAACCTATTTTTTATATGACCGCGTCATTCCAAGGTGAAGAGAGTGGGTTATCGCATCAAGCGACTATGCCTGATGTTCCCGCACCTGAAGAATTACGTTCATCGCTTGAGTTTTACCAAGATAACGCTTCGCATATCCCAGAGGTTATCCGTAATAAGTTTACCCGTGAAATGCCAATTGAAATGCGACCGGTTACTTTTCATAACCCGTTTAAACCAGAAGTTATGGAGCCGGTAAAGCATATTTGGTTTAAAGCTAATGGTGAAATGCCGGACGATCAGCGTATCCATAATTACTTATTAGCGTATGCGTCTGATTTTGAGTTTTTACCAACTGCATTGCAACCTCATGGTGTATCGTTTATGCAGCCAAATATGCAAGTAGCTACTATTGATCATGCAATGTGGTTTCATCGTCCATTTAGAATGGATGATTGGATTTTGTATTCAATTGATAGTCCAAGTGCGAGTAATGGGTGTGGTTTGGTACGGGGGCAGTTTTTTGATCGCCAAGGCAACTTGGTTGCCTCAACAATGCAAGAAGGGGTTATGCGTCAACGTTAACCCCTTCTGTAAATGCATTGCTAGTTACACTGATCTTGAACTATATCGCTGATTGACTGCCAGACGCGTGCTGGCAGTAATGTTTTAAGGTGTGCGTAGGTTTCACATAGTTGTGTGCTACCTACTAAGCCCTTATCACCCTCTGTTATTAACGACTCGCCACGTAAGTTTTCGATAAAACTAACAAGTACTTTTTTGTCAAAAAACTCAGGTGTTTTAATACCATGCAGTGTACCTAAACGTTGTGCGAGTACTTGGCTTTCTCTTTCAAGCTCGGCTTTTTCAATGCCATCACTTGTTTGAATAAAACCAATCACAATAGCGTAACGTTGTAGGGTAAAGCTAAGTGCTCGTCCAAGCATTTCTAGCTTAGCTAAGCAGTCGTTACTGTTTGTTATATGAATGTTATCGCCATCAAACTCAATTAAATTTTGATCGGCAAAATTAGCTAAAATACGCGTTATGTAGTTTTCATCAAGAGGTTGTAAATACCATTCTTTAGCAAATAGCGGATAAAATGTTTTTACAAGTTGTTGGCATTGAGCAATCGTAGTGCTGTGTTGTTTAAATAGATGTAGTGCAATTAAGCTTGGTACTGCAAACAAGTGCAAAATATTGTTTCGGTAGTAGTTAAACAGTACTTTTTCTTTATCGCTAATCGTAATAATTTCGCCAAACTCATCACTGATAACTTCAAACTTATTAAGCTTTAATGCATGCGTTAGTAATTGCTCTGGTGTTTCGTCTGGTGTAGTTACTTTATTACTGTAGCTTGCATCACGCTGTAAGCGCAGATAAAAATCAAGCTGAGCTAATAGCTTTGGTTTACTCAATGCTTGCTTATCATTAACCAGCAATATCATCGCTAGTAAGTTAACCGCATTAAGCGCCGCTGCATTATTAATTTTAACCATTACTTGGTCGGCAAGTTTAGTTACTTGTGGTGCTAACCATTGTGGCTTTTGCACGTCAGTTGGGTGTATTGAATCACGCCAATCAGGTTGGTTATCGTTTAAGTATTGGTTAATAGAGATTGGATCGCCAAAGTTTAAATTACCACGACCGTAGTTTTTAAGGTTTTTGATTGCCTTAAAAATACCAAATATAGATTCGCCTTTTTTATCTTTACCATCCAGCTCTTTAAGGTAGGTGTTAATTTCCATGACGTGCTCGTAGCCAATGTACACAGGTACAATAGATATTGGTCTGTCTATTCCGCGTAGCATTGCTTGTAATGTCATAGATAGCATGCCCGTTTTAGGCGGCAGTAAGCGTCCAGTTCGGCTTCGACCGCCCTCCGTGTAAAACTTAACAGAGTAACCTTTAATAAACAGTTGGCTTAAATACTCTTTGAATATGGCAGAATAAAGTTTATTACCTGCAAACGAGCGACGAATAAAAAACGCACCAGAGCGTCTAAATATGCCTCCGGCAGGGAAAAAGTTAAGATTTATACCTGCAGCTATATGCGGAGGTACTAAACCTAAATGATAAATAGAGTAAGTAAGCAGTAAGTAATCCATATGGCTGCGATGACAAGGCATATAAATTATTTCATGGCCTTTATCTGTTAGTTCATGAATTTGTTCGGCGTGTTTAATATCAATACCATTATAAAGCTTATTCCATAACCAAGTTAAAAACCTTTCGGCCACACGTATCATTGCTTCAGAGTAATTAGCGGCTATTTCATCAAGTAGCTTAAGTGCATTTTGACGAGCTTCTGTTTGGCTAATGTTTTTAGCGTTAGCTTCATCTTGAATTGCTTTTTTTATAGTAGGTGACGCTAATAATGAATTAAACAATTGCTCACGAGATGGCATTTTAGGGCCTGTAGCAGCTAGCTTTTGGCGCTTAAAGTGAACACGTGCTACACGTAATAATTTATGTGGTAACTCGCTTACATCGGCTTTTTCATTGACTAAAAGAGATAAGTCGAGTGGTTGGCTAAAGCGAATAAAGTTATCGCGCCCTGAAAATAACACCACAAAAAACTTTCTAAACCAGCTTGGAGTAAGAGAGTGTGTAATTAAAGTACGTAGTCCTGGCTTTTCTTTACCTGGGTCGCGCCCCCATAAAATAGTAACAGGCACCACTTGTACGTTTTGCTGACCGCTTTTTATTAAGTACTCAATAATTTGCTTGCCTTGGGCTAAAGCATTGGTTGGTTTTGCTTCATCACCAAACAGTGGTGGTGGATTTTTAATACCAATAAAACGGTCTAAATTCTGAGTCCCTAGCACTTGCTCTTCTGTTGGGCTTGGTAGGCCATTCTTTTTACAAACATGCGCCAGCGCGGCTAAATCAAAACGTGAATTTAAACGCACTATATAAAATGTAGGGTACTCAGGGTTTAGCTCATACTGTTTAATAGGATTTTCTGGTAGCACTTTGCTTTTCACAAATAAGCGGCTAAATCCAGCAGACATAACATTTAAACAATAATTAAAAATACGCATCGACTCACCATATTGAGAGTATTAAGGGCAAAATTAGCGCAACAGGATACCATAATATCTAAAAATCCCTTAGTTTGCGCAATTAAGATGTTTAGTTGTTTGTTGACTAGCATCAAAAGCATTAGTTCAAGTATAGCGATTGAACATGTATGGACGCATATTTAATCAAATTAGTGTTCATTACATTGTTTCTAAATAGTTGTTGCATTTATCACCAATACCTCTATAATACGCAGGCTTTCAAAATTCCTCTGGGAATTAGAAAGGATAAATTAAGCTTGGATTTCAAGCTAATAAACAGGAGTTCCGATTTGGAACTCAACGTAGATATAATCAAACAGCCGACATCTTAAGTTTTAAGATTGTTTCGGTCGTTTTTTTATGCTCTTTTATATGCTCTTTATATTGAGGTTAAGAATGTCAAATCAACGCATTCGTATTCGCCTAAAAGCTTTTGACCACCGTTTGATTGACCAATCAACGGCAGAAATCGTGGAAACTGCGAAACGCACTGGCGCACAAGTACGTGGTCCAATCCCACTACCTACACGCTTTGAACGTTTTACTGTACTAACTTCACCGCACGTTAATAAAGATGCGCGTGATCAGTACGAGATCCGCACCCATAAACGTCTGATAGACATCGTAGAACCAACTGACAAGACTGTAGACGCGCTTATGCGTTTAGATCTTGCTGCTGGTGTTGATGTTCAAATCAGCCTGGGTTAATCGAAAGATTAGAGAGGTTTTAGGAAAATGGCATTAGGTCTAGTCGGTCGTAAAGTGGGTATGACACGAATCTTCACTGAAGATGGTGTATCTATCCCTGTGACAGTTATTGAAGCGACACCTAACCGCATTGCTCAGATCAAATCTGACGCAACAGACGGTTATAACGCGCTTCAAGTAACCGCAGGCACTAAAAAAGCAAGTCGTGTAAACAAAGCTAAAGCGGGTCATTTCGCTAAAGCTGGTGTTGAAGCGGGTCGCGGTCTGTGGGAATTCCGCCTTAACGGTGGTGAAGGCGATTTTGAAGTAGGCGCTGAGCTTACTGTTGAATTATTCAACGAAATCAACAAGGTTGACGTAACCGGTACTTCTAAAGGTAAAGGTTTCCAAGGTGGTGTTAAGCGCTGGAATTTCAGCATGCAAGACGCTACACATGGTAACTCTCTATCTCACCGTGCTCCTGGTTCAATCGGTCAAAACCAATCACCTGGTAAGGTGTTTAAAGGTAAGAAAATGGCCGGTCATATGGGTGCTGAGCGTGTAACGACTCAAAACTTAGAACTAGTTCGCGTTGACGCTGAGCGTAATTTGCTTTTAGTTAAGGGTGCAGTACCTGGAGCTATTGGCGGTGACGTTATCGTTAAACCAGCTGTTAAAGCATAAGTCCTGGAGATTTAGTGATGGAATTAGCAATTAAAGACGCTTCTGGCGGTCTTGAAGTTTCTGAAGCTACTTTTGGACGTGAGTTTAACGAAGCATTAGTACACCAAGTAGTTGTTGCATACGCAGCAGGTGCTCGTCAAGGTACTCGTGCTCAGAAGACACGTTCTGAAGTAAGCGGTGGTGGTAAAAAACCATGGGCTCAAAAAGGTACTGGCCGTGCACGTGCCGGTACAATCCGTAGCCCAATTTGGCGTTCAGGTGGCGTTAGCTTTGCAGCTAAACCACAAGACCACAGCCAAAAAGTAAACCGTAAAATGTACCGTGGTGCGATTAAAAGCATCTTATCTGAATTAGTTCGTCAAGAGCGTTTAATCGTTGTTGAAAGTTTTGCTCTAGCAGCACCAAAAACTAAAGAACTAGTTGCTAAGCTTAAAGAACTTGAGCTTAAAGATGTTCTTATCGTGACTGAAGAAGTAGATGAAAATCTTTTCTTATCGGCACGTAACCTTTATAAGGTTGACACACGTGATGTAGCTGGTATCGATCCTGTAAGCTTAATTGCTTTCGATAAGGTACTTATTACAGCCGCTGCTGTTAAGCAACTTGAGGAGGCGCTAGCATGATTCGCGAAGAACGTCTTTTAAAAGTGATCCTTGCTCCACATATCTCTGAAAAAAGCACAATTGCTGCTGAAGAAAACAATACTATTGTTTTTAAAGTAGTAAATGACGCAACTAAAGCTGAAATTAAAGTAGCAGTTGAGAAGCTTTTTGAAGTAGAAGTAACGGGTGTTCGCACACTTAACGTTAAGGGTAAAACAAAACGTACTGGCGCACGTTTCGGTCGTCGTAGCGACTGGAAAAAAGCTTACGTTACTCTTAAAGAAGGCAGCGAGCTAGACTTTGTCGGCGGCGCCGAGTAATAAGGGGATAGAATTATGGCACTTCAAAAGTGTAAGCCTACTTCTGCGGGCCGTCGTCACCTAGTTAAAGTGGTTAACTCTGATCTACATAAGGGTAAGCCATACGCACCACTTTTAGAAAAAAACTCTAAATCAGGTGGTCGTAATAACAATGGTCGTATTACGGTTCGTCATATCGGTGGTGGTCATAAACAACATTACCGTTTAATCGATTTTAAACGTACTAAAGATGGCATTCCAGCCACTGTTGAACGTTTAGAATACGATCCAAATCGTAGCGCAAACATCGCTCTTGTATTATATGCAGACGGTGAGCGTCGTTACATTATCGCACCAAAAGGCTTAAAAGCTGGCGATGCAATCCAGTCTGGTGTTGATGCACCAATCAAACCTGGTAATGCATTACCAATGCGTAATATGCCTGTAGGTTCGACTGTTCACAACGTAGAATTAAAACCAGGTAAAGGTGCTCAAATCGCACGTTCTGCTGGTGCATACGTTCAAATCCTTGCTCGTGATGGTCAGTATGTAACATTACGTCTTCGTTCAGGCGAAGTTCGTAAAGTTGAATCTGATTGTCGTGCGACTCTAGGTGAAGTAGGCAATGCTGAGCATATGCTTCGTTCACTTGGTAAAGCAGGTGCAAATCGCTGGCGTGGTATTCGTCCGACAGTTCGTGGTGTTGCCATGAACCCGGTAGATCACCCACACGGTGGTGGTGAAGGTCGTACATCTGGTGGTCGTCATCCTGTGTCTCCATGGGGTAAGCCGACTAAAGGTGCGAAGACGCGTAAGAACAAGCGTACGGATAAATTTATAGTACGTCGTCGTACTAAGTAATATTGAGGAATAGCCATGCCACGCTCTCTCAAGAAGGGTCCTTTTATAGACCTACACTTGCTGAAGAAGGTAGAGAAAGCTTTGGAAAGCGGTGAGAAAAAGCCAATTAAAACTTGGAGCCGTCGTTCAATGATCATACCTAACATGATCGGATTGACCATTGCTGTCCATAATGGTCGCCAGCACGTACCAGTTTTCGTTTCTGACGAAATGATCGGTCACAAACTAGGTGAATTTGCACCAACTCGCACTTACCGTGGCCATGCTGCGGATAAGAAAGCGAAGAAACGATAAGAGGGGAAGATAAATGCAAGCATTAGCTAAACATAAATTCGCCTCTGGTTCGGCGCAAAAAGCACGTCTAGTTGCAGATCAGATCCGCGGGTTACCTGTAGATCGCGCACTAGAAATCCTGGCGTACAGCCCTAAGAAAGCGGCTGTATTAGTTAAGAAAGTACTTGAGTCTGCTATTGCTAACGCAGAGCATAACGAAGGTGCTGACATTGATGAGCTTCGTATAACAACGATCTTTGTGGACGATGGTCCTACAATGAAACGTATTATGCCTCGTGCTAAAGGACGCGCAGATCGCATCCTTAAGCGTACAAGCCATATCACTGTTATGGTTTCAGATAGCTAGGAGTATAAGTAATGGGACAAAAAGTTCATCCTACTGGTATTCGCCTAGGTATATCTAAACCTTGGGTTTCTACCTGGTACGCGAGTTCAAAAGATTTCTCTGCACAGCTTTTTGGCGATCACAAAGTTCGTACATTCCTTACTAAGGAATTAAAAACGGCTTCTGTGTCTAAAATCGTTATTGAGCGTCCAGCAAAATCAATCCGAGTAACAATTCACACGGCTCGTCCGGGTGTTGTTATCGGTAAAAAAGGCGAAGACGTAGAAAAATTACGTCAAGCGGTAACTAAAATCGCTGGTGTACCTGCTCAGATTAATATCTCTGAAGTACGTAAACCAGAACTAGATGCACAACTAGTAGCAGACGGCATTGCCTCTCAACTAGAACGTCGTGTTATGTTCCGTCGCGCTATGAAGCGTTCGGTACAAAATGCAATGCGCATCGGTTCTAAAGGGATTAAAGTTGAAGTTAGCGGTCGTCTTGGCGGCGCTGAAATCGCACGTTCAGAATGGTATCGTGAAGGTCGTGTACCTCTACATACTCTTCGTGCTGATATCGATTACGCAACTTCTGAAGCCTTAACCACTTATGGTATCATTGGTGTTAAAGTTTGGATCTTCAAAGGCGAAGTTATTGGTGGTTTACCACTAGTACAAGAGCAAGAGAAGCCAGCTAAACGCGCACCAAAGAAAGCCAAGAAAAGTGCTAAGTAGAGGTAGCGAGTAATGTTACAGCCAAAACGTACAAAATTCCGTAAAATGCACAAAGGCCGCAACCGCGGTTTAGCGCAAAACGGTAACAAAGTAAGCTTCGGTACTTTCGGATTGAAAGCAACTGGCCGTGGCCGTATGACTGCTCGTCAAATCGAAGCAGCTCGTCGTGCTATGACGCGTCACGTGAAACGTCAAGGTAAAATCTGGATTCGTGTCTTCCCTGACAAACCGATTACAGAAAAACCTCTTGAAGTTCGTATGGGTAAAGGTAAAGGTTCTGTTGAATATTGGGTTGCTGAAATTCAGCCTGGTAAAGTACTTTACGAAATGGAAGGTGTTTCAGAAGAGCTTGCTCGTGAAGCGTTTGACCTTGCTGCTCGTAAACTGCCATTCAAAACAACTTTCGTAACTCGGACGGTAATGTGATGAAAGCTAGCGAACTAAAAGATAAAAGCGTAGAAGAGCTTAATGCTGAACTTCTAGGACTACTTCGTGAGCAATTTAATATGCGCATGCAAGCTAGCACTGGTCAGTTAGCTCAGACACACACGCTAAGAACAGTACGCCGCGATATCGCGCGTGTAAAAACAGTTATTAACCAGAAGGCAGGTCAATAATGAGCGATAAAATTCGTACTCTTCAAGGCCGTGTAATCAGCGACAAGATGGAAAAATCTTTCACTATCGCTATCGCACGTTATGTGAAGCACCCAATCTATGGGAAATTCATTAAACGTACGACTAAGTTACACGTACATGACGAAAATAACACAGCAAAAGCGGGTGACGTAGTTACTATCCGTGAATGCGCACCAATTTCTAAGAATAAATCTTGGACTTTAGTAGACGTTATTTCTAGTCCAAAACAAGCTTAATTTTTAATTAAGTTAGTTTTGTAAAAAAGCCCTGGCATTAGCCGGGGCTTTTTGTTTTCTGGAACTGCCTTGTCTTGAAACGTGTTTACACATTTAGGACTTATACCAATCCGCAATAATACTTAATCATTTTGTGGGGCTAAACGTGTCGCTACCTGCTTTAAAAAATGCTCATTTAGAACAACTAAATAGCGAATTTCTGCCTAGCTATCAACACGTTTTTCCAGCCTCAAAATAGATCACTTAATTAAGCGAATTGGTATTATCTTTTTATCAGAAATACAAAAGCATGCAGGGTAGTTTTCTGGTTTGTGTCATCAACTCCGTTGTTGCTATATATTTTTTAGTATCAGAACTAGTGGCTGAATCATAAAAGTTTGATTATAAGCTTACATATCTCAGTAACTTTAATACTTGCTATAGGCATATAAGCCGTAGCGTTACTTTTCTCTTACTTTATTTCAATGTTACAGTTTTAAGGTATCGAAAATAGATATTCAAATATAACTTAATCATTCGCTTGTCTGGTTTTTTTATGTCTAAAACCTCAATTTATCGCCTTAAATGAATATTCTGGTATGATTAGCAAATATGCGCTTTTGAATGAATTTTTGAGGTAATAATGACGCGTAGTTTTGAATTTCATTTAACTGATGAGATTGCCACGGTTACAATGGGTAATCGCGTTGCTGATATTATAGAGCAAGGTGCGGTTATTTATTTACATGGTGATTTAGGTGCTGGTAAAACAACGTTTACACGAGGTGTAGTGCAAGGCTTTGGCCATACAGGTAAGGTTAAAAGCCCGACCTATACACTAGTAGAACCTTATGAGCTTGAGCGTGCAAATGTTTATCATTTTGACTTATACCGCTTAGGTGATCCTGAAGAACTCGAATACATGGGAATACGCGATTATTTCTCAGCAGACGCAATTTGTGTTGTTGAATGGCCTGAAAAGGGTGGTGAATTTATTCCTGTGCCTGATTTAGATATTACTCTAAGCTATGTGGGTAACGAACGTAAAATTGTTATAAATAGTGCGAGTGAGCGCGGTATAGCAATTGTCGAAAAACTAAATAATCAATAATAATATAGTTAAGGCAGTAATTATCCAATGAGCCGAGGTGTAGTTAAACTTTTTATTTATCTTATGGTTATCACCATAAGCTTGCCGCTATGGGCTAAAAACACAATCAATAGTGTGCGTGTATGGCCGTCTCCAGATAGTACGCGCGTGGTATTTGATTTAAATGATAAGCCCGACTTTAGCTATTTCATGCTTAAAAACCCTAGCCGCCTAGTGATTGATTTAGAAAATACTAGCGAGTTAAAAACATTGCCAGGTGTGCCCCCGAAACATCAAATAGTAAGCAAATTACGTTACTCAAAACCTAAAAATAAACAAAGCGTACGTTTAGTATTTGAATTAAGTGCGCCAATAAAGCCAGTGGTATTTGCCCTCGCACCTACAGGCCCTTATAAAAATAGACTCGTTGTTGATTTATACAATAAAAGCCAAGCTACTACAGTTGTTTCTCCTGCTCAAACAGCCGCTAAAAACCGTCAACTAAGCCAAGAACGCGACATTGTTATTGCAATTGATGCGGGGCATGGCGGCGAAGATCCTGGTTCAATTGGGCCATCAGGCACCTACGAAAAAACAGTTACACTGCAAATTGCGAAACGTTTAGAGCGCATGATTGATGGCGAACGTGGCATGATTTCGCGCATGGTACGAAGCGGTGACTATTTTGTAAAATTAAATACTCGTACTAATCGAGCCCGTGAAAAAAAGGCAGATTTTTTTGTTTCTATTCATGCTGATGCATTTACAAGCCCTGGGCCAAATGGTGCCTCTGTGTGGGTTTTGTCATTAAGACGTGCTAATTCAGAAATAGGTAAATGGATAGAAGATAAAGAAAAACACTCCGAGCTTTTAGGTGGCGCTGCTGATGTAATGAAAGATGCCGCCAATGAAAAATATCTAGCACAAGCGTTGCTTGATATGTCGATGGACCACTCTATGAAAACTGGCTTAAATGTAGCTGATGAAGTGGTTAAAGAGCTTCGTAAGGTTGCCAAACTGCATAAAAAAGATCCCCAGCATGCGAGCCTTGCAGTACTAAAATCACCAGATATTCCATCTATTTTGGTAGAAACAGGGTTTATATCTAACCCGCGAGAAGAAAAGCTACTTAAAAGTCCTAATCATCAAGAGCGTTTAGCTAAAGCTATATTTACTTCAATTAAAAATTATTATTTGAAAAATCCGCCGGATGATTCTTTATTTGCTAAATTAAAGTCGCAATATCCAACAAAGCATAAAGTACGCCCCGGTGAATCTTTAAGTATGTTAGCGAGTCGCTATGGCGTTACAGTCAATAAATTAAAACAAGTTAATAAGCTTAGTTCTAATACCTTATTTATTGGGCAAGAGCTCGATATACCTCAAAGTTAGTCATTATTATTAGCGCAATGTTTGCTAGGAAGTCTCATGAATATTGAAATATTACCCGCGCGTTTAGCCAACCAAATTGCCGCAGGCGAAGTGGTTGAGCGCCCAGCGTCGGTAGTAAAAGAGCTTGTTGAAAATAGCTTAGATGCTGGCGCAACGCGTATTCAAATTGATATTGAGCGCGGCGGCCACAAACTTATTCGTATTCGTGATAATGGCGCAGGGATAAGTAAAGATGAGCTAACGCTTGCACTTTCTCGCCACGCGACAAGTAAATTAAAATCACTTGATGACCTTGAAAACATTTGCTCACTTGGCTTTAGAGGGGAAGCACTTGCGTCAATTAGTTCTGTGTCGCGTTTAACGCTGAGCTCAAAACCAAAAGAGCAAGAAGCGGCTTGGCAAGCTTTTGCAGAAGGCCGCGACATGGCCGTTCAAGTAAAACCTGTAGCGCATCCCGATGGCACAACCATTGAAGTAAAAGATTTATTTTTTAATACTCCAGCACGTCGTAAATTTTTACGCACCGAAAAAACTGAATTTAGCCATATTGATGAGTTGATAAAGCGTATTGCGCTTAGTCGCTTTGATGTCTCTATTACACTAACTCACAACGAAAAAGTAGTAAGGCAGTATCGTGCCAAAACTGATCCCTCTCAGGCTATAACACGCGTAGCACAAGTTGCAGGCAAGGCCTTTGCCGAGCAAGGTTTGCATATTCAATCAGGAGAAGGCGGTTTACAGTTGCATGGTTGGGTGCTACCTGTAGGCTCAGCTAATACGACTCAGTACACTTATGTGAATAATCGCATGATGCGCGATAAGCTTATTTTGCATGCTATACGCCAGGCATTTGAAGAAGTAAGTGGAACACAAGAATTACCCGGTTTTGTCATTTATATTGATATTGACCCTCGGCAGGTTGATGTAAATGTTCACCCTGCTAAGCATGAAGTGCGTTTTCATCAAGGGCGGTTAATTCATGATTTTATATTGCAAGCTATTAAGCAGGTAGTAGTGCCATTGCAAGGCGAATTCACTAACGAATCAGCGAGCACAGCAGCAGAACTCACGCCAGCGTTCATTGAGTCGTCTCATAGCAGTACTAATAATATAGAAAGCGAAGGAGTGTTTGATTACCCTAAATCGCAATTACAGCCCTCTTCCTCTGGAAGTGCTGGTAGCTCAAGTTCGTCCTCAGGTACTAGAAGTGTTGGCGGTGCATACCGTGCTGCACCAAGTACGAGCCATCATGACGTAAATGCGTTTTATCAAGGAGTGAGTGAGCAACACGCCGCGCATTTTGATAATGCAGCCAATATATCTGCTGCACCACACCAGTCCATATCTGTGGATAATGTCTTAAAAGCTGTTTCTATTATAAGTGTTAGTGAAGGAGTGTGTGTCTTTAGTGAAGAGCAGCAATTGTATTGCTCACATTTTAAATATGCATTAGTTGATGATTGGCATAATCAAATTAAAGAGTTCGGAAGTTTAGAAGGGAAAGCCCTTTTGTTACCAGTGCGAGTAAACTTAGAAAAAGAAGATTGCTTACTTATAGAATCCCAGCAATCGTGGTTTACCTTACTTGGTTTTGAACTTGTAATAGAAAAACAATTTGTAATGGTTAAAAAATTGCCAGCGTGTTTATATTTACTTGACGTAAGTGCAGCGGTAGGTGAGCTACTTGATGCGTGTAAAGCAAAACTTGAAAATATAGAGAATTGGTTAGAATGGCAAATGAAATGCGTGCCGACCCGATTTTATTTAAGCAATGTATTTTTAGCGCAACAAATGCGCTTAAAAAATAATCCACAAACTATTGAACGCTTGCGTAAAAAAGCAGTTAAAATAGAGCTAAATCACTATTTAACGCAATTAGATTAAGGTATCAGTGTTGAGTAATTTACCAGTTATATTTTTAATGGGTCCAACTGCAGCAGGTAAAACAGCATTGGCAATCTCGCTGTGCGAGCATTTAAATACAGAAATAATCAGCGTAGATTCAGCGCTAGTGTATAAAGGTATGGACATTGGTACAGCAAAACCTGATGCCGAAGAATTAGCCAAAGCTCCGCATCATTTAATTGATCTACTTGACCCGAGTGAAACGTATTCAGTTGCAGATTTTAGGCGCGATGCAGTGCAAAAAATTGACGAATTTCACAGACAAGGTAAAGTACCTGTGTTGGTTGGAGGTACAATGCTGTACTTCAAATCTTTAATTGATGGTTTATCGCCTTTACCTGAAGCAGATACAGAGATAAGAGCAGAGCTAGAAGCGCAAGCTAAAGAATTTGGCTGGCCTCATTTATATAAAGAATTAGTTAAAGTTGACCCAAAAGCAGCCGAAAAAATAAGTGAAAATGATTCACAAAGAATTAATCGAGCTTTAGAGGTTTACAGGTTAACTGGTAAGACCATAACTGAGTTGCAAATGCAAAAACAGCCGGCTTTACCTTATACTTTTCATCAATTTGCAATTGCACCGCAAGAACGCAGTGAATTACACCGCCGAATTGAAGAAAGGTTTAAAATAATGATTGATCAGGGGTTTGAAAATGAAGTTTCGACCCTATATCTACGTGAGGATTTACACCCCAATATGCCTTCTATTCGTTGTGTTGGTTATAGACAAATGTGGGATTACCTTGCGGGTGAAACAAACCATGATGAAATGGTTTTTCGTGGCATCGCAGCAACACGTCAGCTGGCAAAACGGCAGTTAACGTGGCTTCGTAGTTGGCCTGATGTTACTTGGTTAACAACAGGCGACGAAGAAAACTTGCATCGTGTAGTAAGTTCGCTAAGCTAGTAGTAGTTGAATATTGTTTTTTATCAAATAAGTTCAGCCACTTAATTATAATAACACCTAGAACGAAGGAACAATAACATGGCAAAAGGCCAATCGTTACAAGACCCATTTTTGAATGCACTACGACGTGAGCGCATTCCAGTATCAATCTTTTTGGTAAATGGCATAAAATTACAAGGCAAAATTCAGTCATTTGACCAATTTGTTATTTTACTAGAGAACACCGTAAATCAAATGGTTTATAAGCATGCAATTTCTACAGTTGTCCCTGCTCGCGCAGTTAACTTCCAAGCAGTTCAAGGAAGTGATGACACTGAAGAGGCAGAAGCTGGAAACTTTTAATTAGGAGCATAATGTTTGTTTGACCGCTATGAATCCGGCGAACAGGCAATTTTAGTTCATATCGACTTACCTAAAGAAGGAGATCGTGAAGATCTTCATGAATTAGAAATGTTGGTATCTTCTGCTGGTGTTAGTAGTTTGGCGGTTGTGCAAGGCAGCCGTCAAGCACCACATCCGAAACTATTCGTCGGTACCGGTAAAGCAGAAGAAATAGCTGAGATTGTCAAAATCCACAAAGCAGATGTCGTAATTTTTAATCATCAACTCAGGCCATCACAAGAGCGTAATTTAGAGCGCGTTTGTCAATGTCGTGTGCTTGATAGAACGACGCTAATTCTTGATATTTTTGCCCAGCGCGCACGTACCCACGAGGGTAAGCTGCAAGTTGAATTGGCTCAACTACGCCATATGTCAACTCGATTAATTCGAGGCTGGACTCACCTTGAACGTCAAAAAGGCGGGATTGGTTTACGTGGTCCTGGTGAAACTCAACTTGAAACTGACAGAAGATTACTTCGTGCCCGTATTCAAAATATTCGTGCACGTTTAGCTAAAGTTGCAGTGCAACGTGAACAAGGTAGGCGAGCTCGTACTCGCAACGAAATACCTACAGTTTCATTAGTTGGTTATACCAATGCGGGTAAATCTACATTATTTAATCGAATTACAAATTCAGATGTATACGCGGCCGATCAGTTGTTTGCCACGCTTGATCCGACTCTACGTAAGCTTGAGTTAGGTGATGTTGGCCCTGTTATCTTAGCTGATACAGTGGGCTTTATTCGTCACCTACCACATGACTTAGTTGCTGCTTTTAAAGCAACGCTTACTGAAACTCGCGAAGCTGATTTGCAGTTACATGTAATTGATGCCGCAGACTCACGTCTGCAAGAAAATATTGAACAAGTACAATCGGTGCTTAAAGAAATTGAGGCCGATGAAGTACCACAGCTATTAATTTATAATAAAATTGATGCGCTGGATAACGTAAGCCCACGTATTGATCGAGATGACGAAGGTCAACCTATAAGAGTATGGCTTAGCGCTCAGACTGGTGAAGGGTGTGAATTACTTAGCGAGGCTATCAGTGAGTTACTAGCTAAGAAGATGTTTAACGAAACATTATTTCTTACGCCATTGTATGGTCGCTTAAGAGCTGCATTGTTCAGTTTAAATGCAGTGCATGAAGAGCAATTTGATGAGCAAGGTAATTGGCTGTTAGATGTTAGAATGCCAATGGTTGAGTGGAATCGTTTAATTAAAGAATTTGGTCCTGAAATTGCTGGTTTTATCAACCGTAATTAAAAATTGACGTTTTAATGTCGGTTTTTGTATGAGAAACGCGGTAGATTTGTTAGATTTAACACAATTCCCTAATTTATTTAGATAACAATGGAGTATAGCTATGGCCTGGAATGAACCGGGTAATAATGGCAATGACAAAGATCCGTGGAATAATAAAGGCGGACGTGATCAAGGCCCACCTGATTTAGACGAGGTGTTCCGCAAGTTTAGTAACAAGTTCAGCGGCTTATTTGGCGGGAAAAAATCCGGCAATGGTAGCGGCGGTGGACTTGGCGGAGCCGGTATTTCATTCATACTTATTATCGCCGTTATTGTATGGGCGTTAAGTGGTATTTATACGGTTAAAGAAGCCGAGCGTGGTGTGGTTCTACAATTTGGTAAATATGACCGAATTGCTGATCCTGGTTTGCGCTGGAAAATGACTTTTATCGAAACGGTAATCCCAGTAGATATTGAAGCTGTTCGTTCATTATCGGCTTCTGGTTTTATGCTTACTGAAGACGAAAACGTAGTGAGCGTTGAGTTTCAGGTGCAATACCGTGTTATTGACCCATACCTTTATGAATTTAGCGTAACTAACGCTGATAGTAGCTTAGAAGAAGCGCTAGACAGTGCCCTGCGTTATGTTGTGGGCCATGCAAAAATGGACCAAGTATTAACTAATGGCCGTGAGGTTGTTCGTCAAAATACATGGGATGAGCTTAATAAGATTATCGAACCATATAACTTAGGTTTAATTGTTACTGACGTGAACTTTAAAGACTCTCGTCCACCAACTGAAGTTAAAGATGCATTTGATGATGCAATTGCTGCACAAGAAGATGAAGAACGTTTCATCCGTGAAGCAGAAGCATATGCTCGTGAAATTGAACCGCGTGCTCGTGGTCAAGTAACGCGTATGACTCAAGAAGCGGAAGGTTATCAAGAGCGCATTACATTGGAAGCACAAGGTGAGGTAGCTCGCTTTGAAAAGCTTTTACCTGAATATCAAGCAGCTAAAGAAGTTACTCGTGAGCGCTTATACATTGATGCAATGGAAGAAGTGTTAGGGAGTAGTTCTAAAATATTGGTTGATGTTAAAGGCGGCAATAACATGATGTATTTACCTCTTGATAAAATCATGGACAAGCAAGGAACCGCAACACGAGTTGCACTTCCAAGTTCAAGTGATATTCAAGACTTACGTAATAAAGTTAATACGTCGCGCAATAGCTCTGTTAATAGTGGCAATGACCGCTTTAACAACGACCGCTTCAATGATGGGAGATAATCATAATGAAAAACTTTAGTTTAGTAATACTATTAGCTGCCATTGTTATGTCTTTCTCATCGGTATTTGTTGTACCTGAAGGGCAAAAAGCAATTGTAATGTTATTCAGTAAAGTACAAAAAGATAGCGACGACAAAGCGATTGTATATGGCCCAGGCCTACAATTTAAAGTACCATTTTTTAGCCAAGTACGTCGTATTGATGCACGTATTCAAACGCTAGATGGTGCGCCAGATCGCTTTGTTACTAGCGAGAAAAAAGACTTAATTGTTGATTCGTTTGTAAAATGGCGAGTTAATGACTTTAGTGCTTTTTACTTACGTGCTCGTGGCGATAAGCAATATGCTGAAACGCTACTTAAGCAAAAAGTAAACAATGGTCTTCGTACAAACTTTGGTACACGTACAATTCGCGAAATTGTATCAGGTGAGCGTAGCGAGTTGATGGAAGAAGCGTTAGTACAAGCTTCTGAAAGTGCACGTGAGCTAGGTATTGAAGTACTAGACGTACGTGTTAAGCAAATCAACTTACCACAAGAAGTGAGTAGCTCTATTTACCAACGTATGCGCGCTGAGCGTACTGCGGTTGCAAAAGAGCACCGTTCTGAAGGTCAGGAAAAAGCAGAGACTATTCGTGCGGGAGTTGACCGTCGAGTAACTGTAATGCTTGCTGATGCTGAGCGTAATGCACGTTCTGTACGTGGTCAAGGCGATGCTGATGCTGCAGGCATTTATGCTAATGCGTATAACAAAGACCCTGAGTTCTTTAGTTTTGTACGTTCACTTGAAGCTTACAAAAAGACTTTTAAAGATAAGCAAGATGTTATGGTGCTTTCACCAGATAGCGACTTCTTCCAATATATGAAAGGCGCTAAAGCTCAATAGACTTTACGTTAATTATTTAAAAGTTAAAAAGCCTCGCATTTGCGGGGCTTTTTGTTAAATACAAACTAGTGCGTTAAATCACTGTTATTTATGTGGTTATTGGTCAATATTTGGATATAACAATTGCCCGCAGAAAAAATAAGCTGAACAGGGGTGATCTTTACTTTAGTTTTCTGGTAAAATCTCGTCCTAATTTTCTCTAAGTGAATTTACGATGGGTAAAAACGTTGTTGTATTAGGCACCCAATGGGGTGACGAAGGAAAGGGTAAGGTAGTTGATCTCCTTACAGACAAAGCATCTTTAGTAGTTCGTTATCAAGGTGGCCACAATGCGGGTCATACTTTAGTTATCGAAGGTGAAAAGACGGTTCTACACCTTATTCCATCGGGTGTATTACGTGACAATGTTAAATGTGTGATTGGTAATGGTGTAGTTTTATCACCAGAAGCGCTAATGAGAGAAATTGGCATGCTTGAAGAGCGCGGCGTACCAGTACGCGAGCGTCTTTTAATAAGTGAAGCATGTCCGCTAATCTTGCCTTTCCATGTTGCATTAGATGTAGCCCGCGAAACAGCTCGTGGCGATAAGCCTATTGGTACAACTGGCCGTGGAATCGGTCCTGCGTACGAAGATAAAGTAGCACGTCGTGGTTTACGCGTAGGCGATTTATTTAATCCTGAAGTATTTGCAGCTAAATTAAAAGAAGTGCTTGAGTACCACAACTTCACTTTAGTTAACTACTACAAAGTAGATGCTGTAGATTTCCAAAAAACGTTTGATGATGCAATGGCTGTTGCTGATATCTTAAAAGCAATGGTTGTAGATGTAACTGAGCTTTTAGATCAAACGCGTTTAGCAGGCGAAAACATTTTATTTGAAGGTGCACAAGGTACGTTACTTGATATAGATCACGGTACTTACCCTTATGTAACATCTTCAAACACTACCGCTGGTGGCGTTGCGACTGGTGCAGGTTTTGGTCCATTAAACCTTGATTACGTTTTAGGTATTATTAAAGCGTACACTACACGTGTTGGTTCAGGTCCTTTCCCTACAGAGCTTTACGACGGTCTTGATAAACAAGATCCAGTTGGTAAGCACCTAGGTGATAAAGGCCATGAGTTTGGCGCTACAACAGGTCGACTTCGTCGTACTGGTTGGTTAGATGCAGTGGCTATGCGCCGTGCAGTTCAAATCAACAGTATTTCAGGTTTTTGTTTAACTAAGCTTGATGTTTTAGATGGCTTAGAAACACTTAAAATCTGTACTGGTTACAAGCTTGAAGATGGCACAGTTACTAACGTAACACCATTAGCGGCTGAAGGTTACGATAAAGTAACACCAGTATACGAAGAAATGCCAGGTTGGTCAGAAAACACTGTTGGTGTAACTAGTCTTGACGGTTTACCAAAAGCTGCGATTGACTACATCAAACGTATTGAAGAAATTACGGGTGTTCCAATTGATATTATTTCTACAGGTCCTGACCGTGTAGAAACTATGGTGCTTCGCAATCCGTTTGCGTAATTACCATTAGATTAAAAAAAGCTGCTTCGTGCAGCTTTTTTTGTGTCTAAAATTCACCTTGGAACGATCTTTGTATATTATTTAATAAGTTTATTTATATAAGTGGTGAACATGCGTTTATTTAATCGTAATTGCGTACTAAGGCTTTCGTTAATACCGCTGTCTTTATTTATAGCAACCAACAGCTTAGCTACAGAAAGCCCTGCTGCTGTGCCGCTATATACAGAATCAGAGCTAATTGCGTTAATAAATAAAAATACGCATTTAGCGCGCGTAAAGGCAGATGATTGCCAGTTGGTGCAAGATATAGAAGCACGAGCCAATAAAATGGCATTGCCGTCTTATCAATTTTTATACGGCGATATGCTGGCTTATAACGTGTGCGTTGATCGCAATGTAGAGTTAGGTGTGTATTACATGCGAAAAGCAGCTGAGCAAGGCTTAGCGGCAGCGCTAGAGCAATTGGGACGATACTACGACACTGGTCGCTTAGTTCAGCAAGATAAAGCAATGGCAATTACGTATTTGCGTGAAGCCTCGTCGCAAGGCAATTTAAAAGCACAACTACGTTTAGTTAAATTATTTAATGATGGTTATGGCAGCCCGCGTGATTTTGAAGATGCCTATCGTTGGCTATTTAATTCTATGGTGGCAGATAAAGCGACTCATAGAAAAATTGAGCGAGCGCTGACTAAGTTAGCGCAAAAAATGCCAGATAGTGTGGTTGCTCGAGCTCGCCTTCCTATTTAATGGCTGTTAAAAACAAAACCCTAACTTTTTAAGTTAGGGTTTTTTAGTTTTTACAAACTGTAAAAGTATTTAACTGTCTTCTTTAGCCTTTGTTTGCGGGTCTTTTAAAACTGACATTTTAGGCGGCTGTAAAGCAACAACGCGTTCGCCTTCTTGCGGCGGTTTTTCCATGTTGATTGTAAACGGTCTTAGCTTAATTGGTGTATCGTCATCACTGTCTTTATCACCTTTGAGAATAAATAAAGGGATAGCCTCAGGGTTCATTTCTAAGTATTGTTCCCAGCTAAACTCATCCGAGATACGTGTTGAACTAACCTTACCGCCTTTAGCTATAATACTGCTTAAACGTGCATACGAGCCTTCGTCTCCAAACAGTATTTGTCTTGATAAAAACGTTGCGCTGTCTTTATTTGCTTTTGCATGCGACGTTGATGAGCGTAGCGAAAATACATTTTTCTCATTAAGTAAATGCGAAAAGTATTGAACACCTAACGCATTATGATGACGATTTGGCGATAATGCTAATACACTACGAATCGTTGTTAGAGGTAAGTAGCGTTCAGCATGCTCTGATTGTGGGTTACCATAATAACAAGCTAAACCATCCATACGTGCCATTCTGCAGTTTTCCCATGCAGGATCTGACAGGTGAACCGGAATGTTTTGCTCTTGTAAGCCTCGGCCGATTGCACGCGATACATGGTTTGCACCAATAATTAATATTGTATTTGGCGATGGCTGGCGTACACCTAATAGCTTGGCGACAGGAATGGCGGTTAAGCTCTGTAGTACAACGGTAATTATAATTACTGTAAATATAAGAGGTACCATTTTTTCAGCATCCGCAACACCAGACTCCATCATGCTAAGCGCAAATACCGACCCAACGGCTGCGGCGACTATACCGCGTGGAGCTATCCAGGCAAGTACCAAACGAGACTTCATTGGTAAGTCAGTACCAAAGGTCGAAATAGCAATACACAGTGGCCGAGCAACAAAAAGCACGATAGCTAAAAATATAAATACATCGCTGTCGAGCATCATTAAATCAGAGAGCTGTAAGCGTGCTGCAAGTAAAATAAACAGCGTTGATATTAATATCATCGACAAGTCTTCTTTGAACTCAAGTACAGAATCTATTTCTAAATCGTCTTGGTTAGCAAGCCAAATACCAAATACAGTCACTGCTAATAGGCCTGATTCATGGCTTAAATAGTTTGATACAGAAAAACTAATAAGTACTAGCGCTAAAATCCCAAACTTATGTAATTCAAATGGCAGCCACTCGCGACGCATTAATAGTGTTGTTAGCCAACCAGCGGTAACACCAATACTTAAACCAACACCTAGGGTTTTAACTAAAGCAATAATAGTATGACTAAATACTTCGCCTTGGCCTACAAGCATTACGGCTTCAAATACCAATACAGCAAATAATGCGCCAATAGGGTCTATTACAATACCTTCCCAGCGAAGTATGCGGTCAATGTCTTGTGTTGGGCGCATTGAGTTTAATAGCGGTGCTATAACAGTAGGGCCTGTTACAACTAGCACTGCACCTAATACCGCAGCTACACGCCAATTAAGTTCAAGCAACCAATAGGCGCTGAGGCTAATAATAATACAGGTAGTAAGCATGCCGATGGAGCAAAGGTTTCTTACAACTTTTCCGATTCCTTTTAGCTCTCTGAAATGCAGAGTTAAGGATCCTTCAAATAAAATGATGGCAACACTTAGTGATACAACTGGAAACAGTAAATCACCTAACAATGCATCAGGGTCTAAAACACCACTAAATGGCCCAAGTAAAAGACCAGTAAGCAATAAGAAAAGAATAGCGGGCACTCTAAAAGCCCACGCGACCCATTGGGCAAGCACAGAGCAAAGTGCGATACCGGCTATGTAAATTGCTGACATAGATTAAGAATTCCTTATTTATGACGGTTTGTTTAGAAAGTATAACTTTTGTTAATTATTAATACAGGGGTATACACGGGAAATTCAAATATTACTAATCAATTTTAGCTGCTTATAGAAGATTAGTAGGCTTAAATTATTTTGCGCGTGTTAAGCCGCCTTATTTTAGGCTGTATTAATTGTTTAATTGGTTGAATTTTAATAACAATCTAACACCACAAACGAGGAGGAATTAGCTTCGCTCGAATTTTAACCTTGATTTTTAAGGGGTATTTAGTGTAATATGCTTTGTGTTCTAATAATTAGTTATCTAATGAAGTTTATTGGAAGTAAAAGTGGTTTGTTAATCTTAACGTCATTTTTAATCTTTATAATCATGCATTAGTGGTGTCACTAGTATTCGAACACTATATAATTTCATTTGCCGAACTCTTGGTATGGTTTTGCTAAACAAGTTTATTTAATTATTTAAGTAAATAAAGGTTTGAGTTGAACTATTACTTTCAATGTTTAACCCCCATCGTGGCGGTTAAATCTCGGTCCTTTGGTCTTCACCCTATCTGTTGGTGTATCAGACTTTAGAGGCTCTATGTATGTTGTTAATAAAAAAGCCACACACAGCTTTTTACAGCGATGCATAAACAACACTTTTAAATTTTTTGATTAGTGCTGCTCAATATTATTGGGTTGTTGCTACTTTATACTTAACCTTAAATCTAAGCTTATTGTTTTAGATATGGTTTTCGCGTGTGTGTAAAAAAGTGTTGCCTAAATGAAAGACAAATTCGAAGCTATGTTTTAAACCTAGCTACTTAGTTTTAGCTCGTCTAATTAAGGTGAGCGCAGATAAAATGGAAAGTTGAGCATTTATGCAAAAGTTAAATTGGCGACGTATCGTACTTAAAGTAGGTAGTGCATTAATTGCACCAGATCAAGATGGCTGCCGTTCGCGTTACATATTAACCATCGCACAGTTCATTGTTCGTTGTCGTGCCCGTGGAATCGAGGTGATTTTAGTATCATCGGGTTCTGTAGCGGCTGGCGCGCATTTATTCCCATCAGACAAACCACGCTCTGTGGTAATGAAAAAAGCAATGGCGGCAGCAGGTCAAACAGAAATGATTGCCATGTGGGACCGCTTTTTTGACTTTCCATCTGCGCAGCTATTATTAACGCATGGCGATTTACGTGACCGCGAGCGTTACCAGAGCATCCGTGAAACCGTGTTCACTTTACTTGAACATGGTGTACTTCCTATCATTAATGAAAACGATGCAGTAACCACCGACGATTTACGAGTAGGGGACAACGATAACTTATCAGCAATGGTCGCAGCAGCTGCCGATGCCGATGCTTTATTAATATTCTCAGACGTTGATGGGCTATATGATAAAAACCCTAACTTACATGATGATGCGGTGTTACTGCCTGAAATAAAATCAATTGATGAATCTATTTATGCTATGGCAGGATGTGCTACAAGTGCGGTAGGTACTGGTGGTATGAAAACTAAAATAGAAGCGGCAGAAAAAGCAACGTCACATGGTATAGCGACTTATATTATAAATGGCTTTAAAGAAGAAACATTTACAAAACTGCTAGCTGGAGAAAACCCAGGTAGTGTATTTTTACCGTACGAAAAACCGATGCAGGACTCTATTCATTGGATGACACATACAGCAAATGAGCAAGGTGAAGTTGTTGTTGATGGATCATTTGATGAATCTCTTGAAGGTGAAAGTGGATGTATTCGTGGTGACGAAATCATGGAAGTTCACGGTGAATTTGCCGTGGGTGATACCATTTTAGTACGTAGTGAAGACGGTACGCGTTTAGCTAAAGCGACCGCAAATTATAGTAGCTGTTTGTTAAACTTTATTGCAGACAACGAACAGAGTGAATTCAGCGAAAAAATGCAGGATTCAATTGGACCAGTTATATCTGAAAAACATATCGCATTATTGGAGAAGTCATGAGTTTAATTACGGACATTTCACGCCAGACAGCTAAAGCTGCACATACACTTGCTTTACTCGATACCGAGACTAAAAACAAAGTACTAGTTGAAATGGCAGCGGCACTAAGAGAGCAAAAAGCATTTATAATAAAAGAAAATGAAAGTGATTTAAGCGCAGCACGCGACAATAACTTAGCTGCCTCAATGATCGACCGCTTAACGTTAAACGATGAGCGTATTGAAGCAATGGCTGAAGGAATTGAAGTAATCGTAAGCCTTGATGATCCTGTTGGTCAGCTGCGTGATATTACTGAGCGCCCAAATGGTATTAAAATTCGCAAAATGCGCGTACCTCTTGGCGTTGTATGTATGATTTACGAAGCACGCCCGAATGTGACAGCAGACGCTGGTGCATTATGTTTTAAGTCAGGTAATGGCGTAATTTTACGTGGCGGCAAAGAAGCACTTAGAAGTTCACAAGCTATCGCAAGTGTAATGCACAGCGTACTTGAGAAGTACAACTTACCGGTATCACTTATTTCAGTGATTCCAGATCCAGACCGTGCGCTGTTAATGGAACTGATGCAGCAACGCGAAAGCATTGATTTAATCATTCCACGCGGCGGCGAGGGTTTAATTAACTTTGTTACTGAAAACAGTACGATCCCAGTAATTCAGCATTACAAAGGCGTTTGTCATCTATATGTAGATAAAGATGCCGACCTAGAAATTGCGCTTAACTTACTGCTTAACGGTAAAACCCAGCGTACCGGTGTTTGTAATGCACTAGAAGGTTTAGTTGTGCATCAAGATGTGGCAGATGAGTTTTTAAATTTGTGTGCAGTTGTATTACGCCAAGAAGGTGTAAAAATAAATGCTGACAGCTTTGCAGCTAAATACTTTGATAACGCAACAGTCCTAGCTGATAACGAATTTGGTGAAGAATATCTAGACCTAGAAATCGCTATTCGCGTTGTACCAAACTTTACGGCAGCGGTTGAACACATTGCACAGTTTGGATCAAACCATACAGAAGTAATTTGTACTAAAAATGAAGCTGCTGCAGAGTTATTCCAACGTAGTGTTGATGCTTCTGTAGTAATGGTTAACGCATCGTCTCGTTTTTCTGATGGCTCACAATTGGGCCTAGGTGCAGAGATTGGAATAGCTACTTCCAAGCTACATGCATACGGTCCTATGGGCCTCGAATCACTAACGACAGAAAAGTATTTAGTTAATGGAGTTGGCCAAGTTCGCGAGTAACCGCAAAAATTAAGTCCATAAAAAGCCGAGCATATTTATGCTCGGCTTTTTAGTTTATAAATCACGCTACAGTTACTTTAACTTTTTTAACCAATCACTTGCAGGTTCTGGTCTATGCAAATAATAGCCTTGCAGAATAACCTCAGGATACTCCTGTAGTAAATCAAAGTGGGACTGGTTCTCTACGCCTTCAGCAACTATCTCGAGTTCAAATAAACGACCTAAGCTTACAATCATATCAATAATTAGTTTATCGTTGTTATCGGTAGGAGCCTCTAACACAAAAGAACGATCAATTTTAAGTTCTTGTATTGGTAATTGTTTTAGGTAGGTTAAGCTCGAATATCCAGTACCAAAGTCATCAATTGATACTCTAATACCTAGCTTCTTGAGAAAGTGAACAGCTTCAATAGCCGCTTCCATATGATTAAGTAACGTACCTTCAATTATCTCAATAGTGAGTTGTTGAGGATTAATGTTATGTTGCTTTATCTGTTGGCTAATAAAGTTTAAAAAACGCGCTTCATGAAAGTGCCTGCCACTTATATTAATTGATAAGTTTAACTCAGGGTGGGTTTTACCAAGTTGCGTTAGTATTTCAAGTGCATTTGAAGTTACCCAGCAATCTAAATCATAAATTATGTCTGACTCTTCGGCTATAGATATAAACTCACCAGGGCTAATAAAGCCTTTTTGAGGGTGCTCCCATCTTAATAAAACCTCAGCGCCCTTAAGAGTTTGGTTTCGATCAAATTGGGATTGTAAATATAGCGATAGCTCATTATTTAAAATAGCTTTACGTAAATCTTGTTCTATTTCAAAACGGCGTTTTGCTTGCTCGCCAAATGAAGTATCAAAAAAGGTAACTCTATTGCCGCCTTTCTCTTTTGCCTTGTAACAGGCCGCTTCACAGTTACGAATAGTCTCAATAGCACTTTCCCATTGATCTTCTCGTGGAAAAATATAGGTGCCTATACTTACTGTTAAGCTAACGTCTTGTTCAGCAACGACAAATGGATGGTTTACACTTGCAAGTAGCTCTTGGGCTTTATTTTCAGCCATAGCTTGAGCTCTAGCTCTGCCCACACCTTTTTCAACTGTACATAGTACTGCAAATTCATCACTACCTAAGCGAGCAATAACATCTTTTTTACTCACGTGAGTATGGATTCGTTTAGTTAATTCTTTTAATATGTTATCGCCAGCGAGTAATCCTAATCCATCATTGATTGAGTGGAAGCTGTCTATGTCAATAATATAGATATAGGCATAACTATTTTCGGTACTGCAAACCTGAAGTTGCTGCTCTAACTGCTTTAAAAAACCATTTCGGTTTGGTAAACCTGTAAGGTCATCGTGCCATGTTAGGTAGTCAATTCTTTCTTGGGTTACTTTAACGCTCGAAATATCACTAAATACACCAATATAGTGCACGTTAGTATCTTGATCGCCTTTAACCAAACTGAGAGTTAGTAGCTCTGGATAAAGTTCGCCATTTTTTCGTCTGGTTACAAGCTCACCACTCCAATAGCCTGCTTGATTCGCATGTTCCCATACTTGGTCAAAGCTAATACTAGGGTGGTTGTTTTGTTTAATATCGTGCAACTGCATTTGCAGTGAGTCTGATTCACAGTAACCGGTTATACGGCAAAATGAAGGGTTTACGGCTATAATTTTGCCATTACTATCGGCAATAACAACACCATCAGCGGTTCCCGTTAGGGCTTGATAAAATAATTTTTGTTTTGATGAGAGTTCTTTTAATTCTTCTTCTCGCTGGCTAAGCTCTTTCGCAAGAGACTCTATTTCGAGTAATTTGTCGTGCAGGTCGAAGTTTTTTTCTATAAGCCTATCTAGCATTCCTTGAGCGGTAATATGAGTGCGAATGCGTGCTCTAACGAGCGCTAGCTTGTAAGGTTTGTGTATGTAGTCAATTGCGCCCATAGCAAAGCCTTTTTCTTCAGACTCTTCTTCGGTAAGCGCAGTTACAAATATGACGGGGATGCCTTTGGTATTTTGTTTCGCTTTGAGTATATTACATACTTCGTAGCCGTCCATGCCAGGCATCATTATGTCTAATAAAATCAAGTCAGGCCGAGTTGACTCAATAAAGATCAAAGCCTGCTCACCACTAGTTGAAATACGTACGTCGTAGTCAGTTAAAAGTCCTTCAACTAATACGTGTAAATTACTAGGTTCGTCATCAACAATAAGAATTAAAGGTTTATGCTTTCTCTCTGTAGTTAATCCCTTACTGTTTGCGAGATAATTTGAATGCACTATCTATCCTTCTTTGCGTTCTTTGCTATGTTAAATCTAGTTCAGGTTAGTGGTTATGCCTAATTTTTATTATCGTTTCTATATTTATCAATCAACTCTATTACTAATGCGTAGTTAAAATGATCAATTGCTTCTTTGAGCTTAAATAGAGAGTGGCTTCTATCATATTGATTCATTTCTAGCTGTCTAACCAAACTGCTAGGTACGGGGCGAGCCGTTAATGCTAATGAGTATATTTTATCGATAACCGAGTCTTCGTTTTCTAGTTCATGTCGCTGTATATGTTCTTTTTTAAAGCTATCAGCTACCAAGAATTGTTTTACGGCAAAAAGTGTAAGTGTTAATTGTTCATTAAAGTGAGATAAGTTAATACTTTTCTCATTTATTAAGCTTTTCTCAACACTTTGCGCGCTTTGTTGCAGTAGCTCCAAACCTAATGTGCCGGCAAGGCCCTTAAGTGTATGTACTAGTCGAATTAAGCTTTCTAACTCTCCATTTTTAATTAATGTATCAGCTTTAATTGAAAAGTCATTGTAATCGTTGATAAACTGAGTAAATAATTTAGTTAATAATACGTCATTATTTTCTAGGTTTTCTTTTGCTAAAAGCAGATTTATAGTGCTCAGAGGTTCATTACTTTGCAGATGTTTCTCTATACTTTTGTAAAGTGCATCAAAAATAATCGGTTTTACTAAAAAGTCGTCCATACCCGCTCTAAACGCTGCTTTTTTATCATTAGGATCTGCGGCTGCCGTAATAGCAATTATAGGAGTTTTGTAGCCTCGCTCTCTTAATATGCTTGTTGCTTCTAGTCCGTCCATAACTGGCATTTGAACATCCATAAAAATAATATCGATGTCATTTGTCTCTATTTTATCTAATGCATCACGTCCATTATCAGCAATGATCACAGTCATATCTAATCTTGTTAAAAGGGCTGAGGCTATTTCTTGGTTAATTTTATTATCATCAACAACTAATGCATTAAAACCCGAAAATTTAGGATGGGGCTTTAATTGCTTTTCTTTGAAATTATTGGGTGAAAGCTTTCTTAAAATTTCAACTTCACTATTTTTATTACCAATAATTATAATGTCTATATTTTCATTTTTTGCAATTGGCTCAGGAGACTCTTCATCGGTAATTAATAAAATAAGTGTTAATTTTTCATTAGCGGTTTTATTTTGAGCGTACAGTTGTTGTAAAATAAAGTTATCGTTGAGCTCTTTTTTTTCTATCGACATTATTACAATACTAAATGGGCTACTAGGCTGAGACATTTTTGCAATGGCTCTTAATGGTTCTTGTGTTGTTTCTGTCGTTATATTTATATCACTTAGTAAGTCCATTAATTTTTTAATTTGCTCATTATCAGGGCTAATTAATAAGGCGTGTTTTTTAAGCTTTTGTTGCTCAGATAAAGTAAAGGGTAGAGTAAAGAAAAACTCGCTACCTTGATTAATCGTGCTCCTTACTTGTATATCTCCGCCCAGCAATTTAGTTAATTGTTTGCTTATAGTGAGTCCTAAACCGGTCCCACCATACTTTCTTGTTGTGCTTGAATCACCTTGCGAGAAAGACTGGAATATAATTTTTGATTGCTCTTCAGTCATCCCAATACCCGTGTCTTTTATACTAAAGCGAAGGTTTATTGTTTTTTCGTGTTGAGATGTCGCTTCTATAATTAATGATATTTCACCATGCTCAGTAAACTTAATTGCGTTACCTACACAGTTATTTATTATTTGGCTTAAGTGCATTGGGTCGCCAATAAGTTCAAGCCCTGCATCAACGTGTAAAGTAAAGTTTAATAACAAACCTTTTTGCTTGGCATTTGTTGAGAATAAATTTTGAACGTTAGAAACTATAGTATGTAAGGTAAAAGGGATTTGCTCTAACTGAACTTTTTCCGATTCTAGCTTAGAAAAATCCAGAATATTGTTTAAAATCTGCAATAAATTTTGAGCACTTGAAAAAGCTTTATCTGCGTAGTGTTTTTGCCTTGAGGGAAGCTCGCTGCTTTGTAAAAGTTGCAACATACCTAATATGCCATTCATTGGGGTGCGAAGTTCATGACTCATATTGGCTACAAAATCTATTTTTGTTTTATTGGCTTTATCGGTTTGCTCCATGGCACTCGTCAGGTCGGCATTCATTGCTTCCATTTGGGAATTTAATACGCGGGTTTCATTGAGTAGCTCTTTGGTTTGCTTATTTTTTAAATATAAAGCGTTAGCTGCTTTTATTACCGATGCTATTTCAGTTTGATTTTGGCTGTTATTTGAAATAGTTACTGGCTTTTCGCTATTCATGTCTTTAAGTAATAAAGTGAGCTGAGTAATTGGTTTTATAACCGATCTAAAAATAAAATAGCTTAAAAATAAAATGATTAACATAATTAAAACGGCAAATATATTTGCCTGTTCTGTATTTTTTGTTAAGTGGCTACTTAGTAGCTCTTCTGTTTTGATTAGTTTATTTTTTTCTACGTTTTTAATTTCATTAGTTAAATACAGCAATTCGTTTTCTATGCCTGTAAGCACTACATTTACAGAAAAAGTGTAGCTACGGGTGAGTAATACAAGTTGGTTATAAGCTTGTTTTAAGCTTGTTGTTTTATTGGAGAGGGATTCATTTATTACAGAGGTGCTCGTTAGTTTTTTATGTAAGTGATTTAAGTTTTGTTTTACATTTTGTGCTTCATCAAAATTAGGTTTATAGAGGTAGCTTATAATTGCATGTTTTAAATTACTTATTGTGAGTAAAACATCGTTAAAAATAACTTTATTATCATTGTTTGAAGACCCTTCTAAATCACTAATTGTTACTTGTAAGTCATCAATAGGTTGTTTGAACTGAGTAATGTAAATGTGTTCGCGTTTTTGTCTGTTTACGACAACTTGGCCAAATGTATCTTGGTAATTATTTAAATACTCGCCAAGGCGTATTAGTGAGTTTTGATACTCAGGGGTCTGGTTTTGAGTGTTTGTTTTTAGCTGCTCGAGATTTAGATTTGCCTTATTCAAATAAAAATTAAATTTGGTAATCGTATTTTCATTTGCATTGTCAATAAATGAAACTGCATGCCCTTGCAGGGAAATAATATCGTTTTCTAAGTTAGTTACAGCTTCACTTTGAATAAGCGCGTTATGTTGCGATTTTTGCAAGTTAAGTAAAGACGTTTGCGAATAGTTAAACAAATAGCTCTGTAAAAGAAGTAATCCAATCAGCGAACACAGAGCTAATATTATTTTTGATTTAATTGAGTTTATTATCATTATCGGCTAATCAACTCATACCATTTTTGCAGGCTGTAGTCATAGGTTGGCATAACTGTATTCCACACTGCTACATTACTAAAGCGTTTATGGTAACTACCGCCATTACGTTGCCCACCTGCTTTTACAGCTACGTCGCCATTGGTATTTAATAAATCTATGTTTGTTGCTTTTCCACCGTACCAGTAATCCCATTCAGACTGAGATAGGAGTAGTTTAGAGCGCTGCGGGTTACTAATGTAATAACCTTGGCGAGCAATAAATGCACCAGGCCAGCCTGAAAGCCACCAATTCATATAATCGTAAGCTGCATCTTTTGCGCTACTTTGTATTTGTGACGATAAACACATAACACCATGCCAGCCTCGGTAGCCTTCTTTTGGCGCGGCAAATTGAACATTAATATTTTGGCTGTTTAATGCAGAAACTGCAGGCGAAAACATGCTTTCTATATGGGCTCGCTTACTTCTCATAAATTCAATCGACTCAGGAACCGAATTCCAATAGCCACTAAAGTGACCTTGGCGTTTAAAGTCGAGTAATATACTAAACAATCTATCAAGTTCTGGGCGGGTCATTGCACCTATATTGTTAAATTTTATAAGCCCTTTACTTTGTGCTGCTAGGGCTAGGTCAAATAATCCAATGGTAGGCGCATTTACAATAGCTACTTTACCTCTGTTCTCGTCATCAAGCAGCCAACTCCAGCTTTCTGTTTCGTATGCTATACCGGGCTTAATAAAGTCGGTGTTGTAACCAAAAGAGTCAACATTATGCACATAAGGTAAAAAGCTAAGATGATCGCTTTCTTGTGCGCTTAATGTGCCATCGGGTTGAACATTTAATAATTTATAGGGGGAATCACCTGCACCAATACTTGCAGTTTCGGTTAGTTTTCCCGTTTTAGTAAGTGGATTTATCTCGTTAAAGTAGGTGAGTCGTTTTTTTTCTATTGGCTGAATGGAACCTGCATCCCAAAGCACATTAATGCTGTCTGACCATTGTTCGTATAAATCAAAGGAGCTAGGGTCCATTGATGCCTTTTGCAAAACAGCAGCGCTGCCTGCGGGAGTAAATTCTATATTAATACCCAAGTCACTCATCGCTTGCTTGCGGATAGCCTCTTGGAGTGTTACATGCGTACCAAGCACTCTTAATGTGACTTTTTTTCGAGCAAAAACATAAGGCGCATGTGTTATTGCACCAGCTGTTAAACCTATTGCAGCTAGCTTTTTTAGCGTTGAACGCTTAGGGTTGTCCATGTTAAGCCTAAAGTACTAATGTGTGACATTATGTATAGCTAAGAACTTGTAAAGACACAAGTTGAATGGATAAATTTAAAATTATATAGAATGAAAAATTAGAATATTAGGGTGTCAAAAAATAATAAAAACAGTGGAAAAATAGAAGAGTAGAACGAATTTGAAAAGGAGTAGGAAAGTGGTGGAGCTAAGCAGGATCGAACTGCTGACCTCCTGCGTGCAAGGCAGGCGCTCTCCCAGCTGAGCTATAGCCCCACATTCCTAAGTTACATATAATGTAACTGCTTGACTGCTGAGTTCCAAGCGGGACGAACTTTAAGTTTTTTTATAAATTTGGTCAAGTATTTTTTCGTAAATTTTCACTGTTTACGTCAATTTTTGTTAGACTCGGCTTAATTCAAAACTAAAACGATAAAAAACAATGAAAAAATGTGTTCTAGCGCTTATGGTTTTACTCGCTGGCTGTGCCTCAAATGATGAGCCGCCTTTTGAAATAAATAATAAACAGTTTCACGAAAAGCAAGATGATCAAGGCAATAAGCTTTTTGCTTATGTTGTTTCGGTAAAAGCTAAGCATCGTGAAAACTTTAACCTTGACCGTGGTTCTAATAAGAGACCAAGTCGTGGTGAGGTTAAGCAGTATATAGAGAAAGAGCATTTTGAAGAGTCGAGCATTCTGAAGTTACAGCTAGAAGACCAAGCAGTTGAATTATTAAATCAGGAGCTAAAAGATCGTAAGTATTGCGACAACAAGCATGAAGTTAATGATGTTTTATGGCGAGATTTGAGTGTACAACTAAGAGGGCGTTGTTTGTAATATGTTGGCTGATAAAACTAAGTTAGCAGAGCTTTTGGCGCACCTAGATATTAACTATGATGTAATAGAGCATCCGCCGCTACATACTAGCTTAGCGGCAGATGAGTTTATGATTGAGCGCCCAGGTACTCGTCTTAAAAACCTATTTTTACGCGATAACGAAGGCAAGCGACACTTTTTAGTTATTACAGCGCACAATAAGCAGCTCGACTTAAAGGCACTATCAAAGCAACAAGGGCTTTCACGCTTAGGGTTCGCATCGAGTGAGCGGCTAGCTAAATATTTAAAAGTGGCTCCTGGGTGTGTATCTATGTTGGCTCTTTTAAATGATAAGCAAAACGAAGTGAGCTTATGGGTTGACCAAGATATTTGGCACGGTGATTTGTTTCATTGTCATCCGTTTGAAAACACCCAAACATGGTTGCTTAGTAAAGCTGATTTAGAAACATTTTTTAATTACACAAAGCATCAACCGCGCGTTGTATTTTTACCCTCAAAATAAGCCCACATAATTAACGATAAACCACATAAGCAAACCGCAAGCAGCGTAAACATAAACGCTGTTTGCCCATGATGTTGGTATACCACACCGGGTAATAACGACCCCAATGCGCCACCACTGTAATAAAACGATACATATCCGCCATTGGTTACACTTGGTGGGGCTTTACTTATTTTATTAACGAGCGGTGCGGCAGTTGAATGAATCACAAACATAGCACCACAAAACAAAGTAAATGCGATTAAAAATAAGCTAAGCTGATGGCTCATTAATAAAATAATACTCACACTATAAAAACTAAATACCGCAGTTAATAAGTGCCAAGGCGAAGGGACTTTTTTAAGTAACCAAGGTGCAGCAATAGAGGCGAGGGCACCAATTAAATAACCACTGTAAACTAAACCTATGTCACGAGTATTGGTAATTAAAAACGTGTTTTGTAATATAAACGGTAAGTAATTAAGCAGTGCAGCGAAACAAAAAAACATACAAAAAACGGCGCCGTAAACTTTAAGTACAGCGCCTTCTTTAAGTTGTTTAATGTAATCGAGTGGGGAGAGCTGCGACTGTTTAGCTGGGTTTGTAAAGCGGGAATGCTTAACTGTCAAAGCTAAGCAAAGAAGCATAAAAGCAATTACGTAATAAAAGCTCTGCCAATTCCATAAGTCGCTAAACAAAGCGGCAAGCACACGTCCAAAGTAACCACCAACTATACTGCTACCAATATATAGGGTCATATTTTTTTGAAGTGTATCAGCGCTATAACTCATGCCTATATAGCTAGTCATTGCTGTTAAAGCTGCGGGGAGCGTTAAACCTTGTAAAAATCTGACTAATAATAAAAGCTCAAAGCTAGGTACATAAATAAAAAGTAAGCAGCTAAGGCCTAAAAGCACCATTGCAATACGTAATATAAGTAGTGGGTTTATTTTTGCTAAAAATAAACCGTAAACGAGCGGGGCAATGGCTAAGGGCAGCATAGTTGCAGTCATTAAGCTGCCAGCTACCGCAGGGGCTACATTAAATTCGCTCGCAAAAAGGCTAAGTAGAGGTTGTGGTGCATAAAGTACAAAAAATATAAATACCGAGCAAACGAGTAGATGAGGTAAACGCATTATATGGCTTATACATTTGCTGATTGGTTGTCTGGTATTGTATTAAAAATTGGTTTTAATTCATAATTAAAACCATAGTCATTGCGCTATATCATGGTTTGTTTTAACTAGTTTGCTAGATTAATGTCGATAGCGCTGTTATTTGAACTCGTTGGTGATTAAAATAGCGATAATATTAGTTTTTAGTGGAACAAAGCCATGGGTTCATTACAAGACCAATTGCTTCAAGCAGGATTAACAACATCGCATAATGCTAAAGTTGCTAAATCAGAAAAGCGTAAGCAACAAAAAAAGCAAAAGAAAGGGGCTACTAGCAACCCAAGTGATCTGCAAAAGCATATTCAACAAACCAAGCTAGAGCAGCAAAAAAAAGCTGAAGAGCTTAACCAAACACGCCAAGTGAGCTTAAAGCAGCGCGAACAAGAAGCGCGTGTTAAACAAATTTTAGAGCACCACAACCAAGACGCTATTCGTGGTGAGCGCACATTTAATTTTACTTATCAAAACAAAGTAAAAAATATCGACGTGAACGAGAAAACGCAAAAAGCGTTATCGGGCGGTCGTTTAGCTATTTGTGTACTAGAAGGGCAATTTTACGTATTAGACGACGAACCAGCACGCAAAGTGGCTGAAGTTGACGAAAAGTATATTGTTTTTCATGTAGAGCCAGAAAACAAACCAAAAGATGAAGATGACCCGTACGCAGACTTTGAAGTACCAGATGATATAGTGTGGTAATAGTTTATTAAGGGTAAGCTCATTTTTATTTGCTAAAGTATATAAAAGTGAGACAGAAACGAGTTAGCGGTTTTTGGTTAAGTTGATCGTCTAGTGTCGTTTCGTACGTATGCTTTTTATTTGATTGTTTACTACAATCAATAGAACAGTTTTTCTAACCGTCAAAAAAGAAGAGTAAATACAATGAGCAAGATGAAAACACTACTATTAGGCGCGGGTATTACTTTAGCCGCAAGCTTCTCGTTTAATGCAGCAGCGGCCGATGGCGCCACACTTTATACCGCTAAGAATTGTCAAACTTGTCATGGCGCTGAAGGTAAAGCACCAATTATGGGTATGTACCCTAAACTAAACGGTCAAAATAAAGACTACTTAGTAGCGCAAATGAAAGATATTAAGTCAGGTGCACGTAATAACGGTATGACCATGGCTATGAAAGCAATGGTTGCAACGGTAACTGATGAAGAGTTTGAAGCAATTGCAGATTACCTAGCTAACGTAAAATAATTTACGCAGCTATACCATTTTAATACAATTGGTATTTTAGTTTTACAAACAGCCACACAATAGTGTGGCTGTTTTGTTTGGTGTTTGCTATAAAATAGAGACTGCTTTAGACTTCTAAACATCTGTTCGTACAGGTTAATAATGTACGTTTTTAAAAGGCTCATTATGTTTGATTTACCCCAACTCGATTTAAAAAATAAAGTATCAGCACAAGAGTGGCAACTTCGTGTTGATTTAGCCGCATGTTATAGACTGGTAGAGCACTTTCGTTGGGGGGATTTAATCTATACGCATTTATCAGCACGTTTGCCTGGCACCGACCACTACTTAGTGAATGCGTTTGGTTTAACCTTTGATGAAGTAACAGCCTCTAATTTAGTAAAGGTCGACTTAGACGGTAACATTATTGACGATACGCCATTTAGTATTAATCCAGCTGGTTTTACTATTCACAGTGCGATTCACGAGGTACGCGAAGACGCTCATTGTGTTATTCACCTTCATACTAAAGAAACAATCGCAGTCGCTACACAAAAAAATGGTTTATTACCGCTTAGCCAATATTCAATGTTTTCAATGCCATCGCTTTCTTATCATGGTTACGAAGGGCTTGCAGTAAACGACGACGAGCGAAAAGTGCTGCAAGATGATTTGGGCAGCACTAACCATATGTTATTGGTAAATCATGGTGGCTTAACAGTAGGCCCAACGGTAGGCGATGCGTTTATGCGCTTTTATGATTTACAGCGAGCGTGTGAAATTCAACTAGCGCTACAATCAAGCTCGCAAGAGGTGATTGAAGTACCGCAACCTATAATCGACAATATTTATAATCAAGCAAACGTAGTACACAGTGGCAGCACCGGCGGGCAACTTGCGTGGCCTGCAATGTTACGTAAAGCGTATCGACTTGACCCTAGTTTTGCAAAATAACCCATAGCGGTTAATAAGGAATTTTAATGAAAGTAAATCGCGTTGAAGTATTTGATATTCACTGTCCTGATAGACCTTCTTGGACACCTGTGTTTGTACGTATTCATACTGACGAAGGTATTAGTGGTGTTGGCGAAGCGGGCCTTGCATACGATTTAGGTCACAGTGCTGCAGCGGCTATGATTAAAGAAATGGCCGACGCCTTTTTAATCGGCCACGACCCTTTTCAAACAGAAAAACTATGGTCACGTATGTTACGTGAAAGCTTTTGGGGCTTAGGTGGCGGACCTGTTGTATATGCTGCAATGAGCGCAATTGATACCGCACTTTGGGATATAAAAGGTAAAGCGCTTGGTTTACCTGTATACCAGTTATTAGGCGGTAAAGTTAACGACAAACTACGCACTTACGCTTCGCAATTACAGTTTGACTGGGATAGCGAATTTAAAGCGCTAGTACAACCGCAAGAATATGCAGAAGCGGCTTTAAAGGCGATGGCCGAAGGTTACGATGCAGTAAAAGTAGATCCAATTCAGTACGATAAAGACGGTAATACTTATTATGACCGTACAAAAATAATTTCACGTACTGAAATGAAGCTATACCGTGCGCGTATGCAAGCTATTCGCGAAGCAGTAGGCGACGAAGTGGATATTATTTTTGAATGCCACAGTTTACCAGGTGTTACAACAGCCATTCAGCTAGGTGAAATTGCAGAAGAATTTGACTGTATGTACTTTGAAGAGCCAGTTAACTATTTAAACCATTCATTGCATGCAAAAGTAGCAGATAAAGTTAATGTGCCAATTGCTGGTGGTGAACGTTTGTATAATCGCTGGGGTGTGCGCCCGTACTTAGAAGATCAAAGTATTGATGTTCTGCAACCTGATATTGGTTTATGTGGTGGCTTTACCGAAACTAAAAAAGTATGTGATTACGCAGATATCTTTGATGTGCGTATTCAAGCTCACGTATGTGGCGGGCCTGTTGCAACAGCAGCATCACTGCACTTAGAAACGGCTATCCCTAACTTTTTGATTCATGAGCACCACACTTATGCGATTAAAAAGTGGAACCGCGAGTTATGTTTACAAGACCCACAACCTAAAAATGGTTTCTTTGAAGTGTCAGAAGAGCCAGGGTTGGGTATTGAATTAAATGATGAGATTGTTATGCGTTCTCAACGCGTAGAAATAAAATAATAGTCTTTTAACCTAACTTAGGTCATGCATTAAAAAGCCGGTAAGTGATTAGTCACTTACCGGCTTTTACTCGTTTGGTAAAGTTTTAGCTTGTTATAACTCGTTAATTCTACATTCTACGTCTTTAAGCTCAATAGTGGCTTTACTATCAAGGTGGCGTATATAGCATTGCTTGCCTTTAATCATCAATTCAAACTGATCGGGTGTATTGCGACTTTGCGTGTCGATAATATTATTACCATCCACATTGCTAAGGGTTACTGTGCTGCTGGTAGTAAATACATTATCAGCTAATTGAGTTTCTTGTATATGTACAAGTGTTTTAATTGCTTTGCTAACGGCTGTTTTATTTGGCTTTGCCAGTAGAGCATGTTGCAGCTTAGGTGTCGGATCTGGATTTTGAGATATGCAGCCATTGAGAAAAAACGCAGAAAATACAACGATTAGTAAAAAGTACATTTTCATAAATTGGCCGTATTATTATAAAAAGAGAGTTTAATATAACTAGTTTTACTTAAACTTGGTAGTAGTGCTTAGCGTTTGCATAGCTAAGGTTATGCCATGTCTTATCGTTTGAGCATAACGCCTTATGGCAGTGCCATAGAGTGTTGTAGCTTGTATTTATTTGGCACACAGGAAAGTTGCTTGCAAACATAATACGCTGCTGGCCAAAGTGATTAAAAAGAATATTAAAACACGCTGCTTGTTGCTCACTGGTGAGCCTAAGTAATTCAAAACCAGAGAATTTAATTGCTATGTTGTCGTGCTGAGCAAGTAACTCAGCACCTTGTTGCCAGTCATTTAAATTACTTGGTAGTCCTGCATGATTAATTATAATTTGAAGCTGCGGTAGCTGCTTAGCGTAGTAAGCTATTTGTTTGGTTATTTCGCTATTTTCAATATCAAATTGAGCTTCAAAATGCAGTTTATTTGTAGCCAATAAATTAAGGTTATTAATACAATGAGGGCTTTTTAGTCTCACTGCATCATCGTCTTCGGTTATATCTCTTATACCACAAAGGCTTGAATGAGCCAGTGCATTTAGCGCGTGATTAAATTGCTCTGCGGGCGCATCAATTTGGTTGTAACTAATAGCCTTAAATGAAAGGTTTTTTAAATGCGAGCTTAGCCAGTTTAACTCGTTTATAGGTGATTGATTATCAAACCCAGCCTCAATGTGCACAATACCCGCAAGTTCAAAATCAGTACTTTTAACAAGTTGCTCTGCACTTATTGCTTGTTTAATTTTTTCTAGGTTAGGCCATGCTGGTGGGTTTTCGCCTTGTAGCCAAGTATATTGCCCCTCGGCAAGATTAAAAAAATGCACATGAGGGTCAATAATTTGCATGCTCATTGGGCAGTGTAACCACCATCAATACTTTGTAGGCTGCCTGTTATAAAACTGGCATCGTCACTTGCTAAAAAGCTCACAAGGGCAGCAACCTCATCGGCTTGACCTAATCGGTTAAGCGGTTGAAGACTTGCTTCCTCGGCAACTATTTCTGCTTTGTTTGCGCCACTTTTTGCGCAGTACGCATCTATCGCGTTATGAAATAGCGGGGTTTCTATTGTGCCAGGGCATACTGCATTTACTCTAATATTAAAGCTCGCGTAATCAAGCGCCGTTGTTTTGGCCATTGAGGCAAGGGCATGTTTTGTTAGGTTATACGCAAAAGAGTTTTGCTTACCTATAATTGCTTGATCGGATGCGACTAATATAATAGCGCCGCTATTTTGCGCTTTCATGCTTGGCAATACGCTTTGTACTGCGGCATAGGCGCCTTTAACATTAAGCGCAAAAAGTGCATCGAGAGTTTGCTCATCGGTGCTTTCTATATTTGCGCTTAAGTGTTTTCCAGCATTAGAAACAAGTACATCAATACGTTTGCTTTGTTCACAGATAGCGTTGATGCAGCTTTGTACCGCCGATACATCACTTACATCACACTGATGAAATATACCAGTTTCGCTTGGCTCTATATCAAGGTTATGTACTTTATAGCCATTACTTAGCAAACGCTTTACAACGGCTAGACCAATTCCTTTTGTACCACCTGTAACTACTGCAACTTTAGACATACTTACTTCCTTTATTGCTAACTAGTGAGAGTGACCGCAGCCGCCTTCAGCGTGCACATGTCCGTGAGAAACTTCTTCACTCGTCGCTTCACGTACAGATACAACTTCAACGTCGAACGTTAGTGTTTTGCCCGCAAATGGGTGGTTTAAATCACAATCTGCGTTAAAACGACCAACCTTAACAATAGTAACCTGATGACGACCTTGGTTAGAGCTAACCATTGCTGTCATACCTGGTTTCCATACTTTAACGTCGCCTTGTAGGTGCTTAAGCGGAATACGTTGAATTAAATCATCAACACGCTCGCCGTACGATTCACTTGGCTCTAGAGTTACACTAAATTTTTCGCCGGCTTCTTTACCTTCAAGTGCTTTTTCTAAACCAGGAAGCATGCCTTCGCTGCCATGAATGTAAGTAAGTGGCGCTTCGTTTGTGCTACTTTCAATTTGCTCGCCCGCTTCGCTAAGGGTGTAATGAAATTCAACTGCTGAATTTTTGCTAATTTGCATGCTTGTCTCTTCAAATAATAACTATGTTAGGGCGCAATTTTACGCGAAATATACTTGTTTATAAACTTAACGTGGCTGATTTAGTGTTTTTTGTAAATTTAGCAGAAAATCTTTTTTTATTGGTGCTGCTTTTTGCTTTTCAGCCTGTGGTATAAACAGTACTAATTGAGTGCCAGGCTTTAAAATGCTCGATGCAGAGAGTTTGTTCCATTTTGCCAAGTCGCTATGAGGTACATCGTAAAGCTGACTTATACTCCAAAGGCTATCGCCTGACTTAACTTCGTAATCTATTTCAATGGTGGGAATCGCAATCTCTTGGTGTTCTAAATAAGGGCTGATTTTGTAATCAACAGTTAATGTGCTTGGCAGAGTTTTAGGTTGCCCAACTAATAACTTTTCTCCAACACCTATTAAATTATTATTTTTATTATTAAGTTGTTTCAAAGCTTTTACAGACATACTAAAACGCCTGGCGATACTGTAAAGCGTATCGTTTTGTTTAACGATGTACTCTCCAGCAAAGTTTGATTTGAAGAACTGACTTTTTAATAATGCTTCTTGCCCTATAGGCAGCAGTAAAGTATGCGGCCCGTTAGGTGAGCTTTGATTTTTTAAATATCCCTGATTAATAGCATGTAACTGCTTTGAACCTATACCAGAGAGCTTGGCAATGACTGAAAAGTCGAACTGCTGGCCTATGTTCATCTGTGTTGTAAATGGTTTATATGCTAGCTTTGGGCGTTTAATGCCCTTTTGTGGATGTTTAACTAAATAACTTAAAGCGAGTAATTTGGGTACATAGTCAGCAGTTTCTTTTGGCAGACTGAGCGACCAGTAATCGGTGCTTTTACCGCGTTTTTTGTTTTTTTCGATTGCACGTTTAACACGGCCTTCACCACTATTATAAGCGGCCAAAGCATGTAGCCAATTACCATCAAAGCGTTTATGTAAGTAACTTAAGTAATCAAGTGCAGCATCGGTTGAAGCAAGTACGTCTTGGCGCCCGTCATACCATTGGTCTGACTTAACACCAAAGTGATGCGCCGTTGCGCCAACTAACTGCCAAACACCAACAGCTTGCTGTGATGAGGCTATTGTTGGTCTAAAATCGCTTTCTACAAATGGTAGTAATGCGAGCTCCATAGGTAATTGCTTTTGCTCAATTTTTTTTACGATGTGATACAGGTAAGGCGCTGCGCGTTTGCTCACCGTTTGTAAGTAGTTAGGTTGCTTTGCATACCAGCTGATACGCTTTTTTAAAGCGCGATTTTGATAAATCGTAAAGTGTAGATTATTGGCTATATGCACCCACAGATCGGTGGTTTTTGGTGGGCGCTTTTTTACGATTGTTTTTTTGAATTGAAGTGGCGTAACTGGCTCATTAACTTGAGGCGTTTGAGCTACTTCATCGTCAATATCATAAGTATAGTCAGGCTCAAAATGAGTAAATATTTGTGGAGCGTCTTGTGGTTCTTGTTCCGTTGATTGACAACCAAATAACAAAATACCCAAACAACATAAAACCAAACTGCGCATAGTGATCACTTTTGTAAATTCCTTTTATTATTTTAACACAATCCGTTGTGTTGAGTTATTCTGCGCTTTTTGCGCGATTTAGGCCAGCTTGTAAAAAGAAGTTGCTCGATTTTATATTAAGCGCTTCTTGTTTATAAGGCTCAATAACTGATTCAGGAAACGATAGCATTAACTGCTCAATACTTTGATCTTTATTGTTTTTAACGTGCTCTGTTATGGCTGTTAAAAATGATAGTGGCTGTTTCAGCTGCTCTTTTGTTAATGTGCCGCCGTGGCCAGGTATAATAATAGTGAGCTTTTCGTCGTTAATATATTGCTTAAGCAACGTTTGCCAACTTTTAAGTTCACCGTGTCCAGGGTAAGGAAGCCAGTCAACGATATCGCCACCAATCAGCACACTGCCATTATTAGTAGTAATAGTTAAATCACCGTTAGTATGGGCTTGCTGCGGCTCAAGCGTTACCTCAAAACCACCAAGGTCGATAATTTTACGACTATTAATGACTATTTCGGGTTTGCTAAGCTGATACTCCTGCCAGCGAAAAAGTCGCTTTTTTGCAAGCTTTAACTTATCACGCCATTTAGGTTGCTCTTCTTTGGGTACATTCGCTAATCGTTGGTAGCTCAGCTCAATGCTCTTTTCATAGGTGTCTAGTTTGTCGGTATATGCTGTTTGGTAAAGGCTAAAATTTTTATTTACTTGCTGATGAACAACGAGCTTGGCATCAGGATAAAAATTTTGCATAACCGCCATACCGAGCAAGTGATCGTCATGGTAATGCGTGGCAACCAAATAGCATAAAGGTGTTTTAAGGCGTTTTTTTAAATCTTCAGCAAGTTGTTCAACTGCAGCAAAATTGGCACTCGTATCAACCAGTAGGGCACATTTTTCGCCTTCAATTAATACTTGGTTAGAGTCGTAAAAGCGAAGCTTGTCTTGTTGCTTTAAAAACTGAATATGAGGGTTTATTGTATTCCAAATAACGGCAGCGTAGGTGCTAGGTGCTATTGATAGTAAAGTGCATGCCAATAGTAAGTGCTTACATGAAGAGGTTATGTTTGAAAGTTTTAACTTCATTTATTATCTCTACGCTGAGGTTTAATTACTTTAATAATAAACAAAAAGCGCAGTATGCGCTTTTTATTTTTGGTGTTTGGGGTCATTTGCCAAATGCTGACTGAGTTTATCAATCAATTGGTCTTGATGCTGTTGTTCAACTGTAGCCTGTGTTTTTGCTTCTAGCAATTCGTGGCTTAAGTTTAATGCTGCCATTAGTAGGGCTTTTTGATCGTTTCTAACGGTTGAGCGTTGTTTCATTTGCTCAACTAAGTCATTTAGATTTTTAGCTGCTGCTATTAATGCATCTTCCTGCCCTTCAGGGCAAGCAAATTGCTGCTCTTTACCTAGCAACTCAACAGTGACCCGCTGGTTTTGCAGCTCAGACATTAGCTAGCCTGTTGTGCGCTTTGTAATTTATCAAGAAGACCAGATAAAGTAGTGCTGGCATCTTTTTGCTTTTCTTCATTTTCTAAAGCTTCAAGCTGTAGTAATTCGTTTTCATCGCTTAGTTTAGTGTTCTGTTCTTTTAAAGTAGCAACATCTGTTTGTAATTGATTATTACGTTCGATTAAAGAATCGATCAGTTGTTCGAGTTGTTGAAGAGTAGTGTTGTTCATAAAGGCGCTCATATAACTGTAATTAATGTCATGCAAATGTAAAGCAAAGTGTGTTGATTTGCCAGCATTTACGGTGGTTTTAGCTGATTTTTCTTCTGCGTTAAGGGATAATTCAGCATATGAGCTTTTTCATTCAGAAATGGTTCACTTTAACACTCTCTTATCTTGGTGTAAGTTGCCAAAGCCTAGTGCTTATGGTTCACTTACGATATTAAATTGCGTATGGCGAAAATAAATAATGCTTAGTTACAGACACTCATTTCATGCGGGTAATCCTGCCGATGTACTTAAACATTTAGTACTGGCACAAGTACTAAATTACCAAACAATTAAAGATAAACCGCTTGATTATATAGACACGCATTCAGGTGCTGGCTTTTTTGAACTGGCAGCTGCTGATGCGCAAAAAACGCAAGAGTATCAAGATGGTATTGAAAAACTTTGGCAACATAAAAGTGAACATGCTGAGCTTAATGAGTACATTGAATTAATTAAGTCATTTAACGACACTGACGAACTTGCATTTTATCCGGGTTCACCAAAAATTGCAGAGCATTACTTGCGCCGCCAAGATAAGGGTTGGTTTTTTGAACTGCACCCGCGCGATTTATTATTACTTGAAGAAAACATGCAAGGTAAGCGATCTATTCGTGTACGTGGAGAGGATGGTTTTGCAGGTTTAGTTGGTTTATTACCACCAGCATCTCGCAGAGCGTGTGTGTTAATTGACCCTCCATACGAAATTAAAGATGACTACGAAACGGTTGTAAAAACCTTAGTTAAAGCTCATCAGCGTTTTGCTACAGGTACTTACATGATTTGGTATCCGGTTGTAGACAGAGAGCGCATTGATAATATGGAACAGGGCTTAATTGACTCAGGAATGCGCAACATTCAGTTATTTGAATTAGGCACTGAAGCGGATACTGACGTACATGGTATGACAGCATCGGGCATGATTGTAATTAATCCTCCGTGGAAGCTAAAGCAAACAATGGATGCAATAATGCCTGAACTTGTTAGTTTGTTAAGTGAGCCAAGTGGTTTTTACAGAAGTGAGCAACTCGTGGATGAGTAACTTTAAATAGCGCTTATAACGAATAATAAAATGCCCGGCTTTGCTGGGCATTTTATTTAAAATCAGTACGAATGTGTTAGGTAATATTTATATAAGGGAGCTAAATATTAATTAAAATAAACCGCACTAAAAGTAGCAAGCGTATTACCGCGACTGTTTTTAAGTTTTAGTGATTCACCTGTTATTTCCCACTTTGAAGTTTTGCTAAGTACGTCAGACATAGCCGCTTCTTGGCTCATATTATCCGAGCACATCTTTTTTGTACTTGCTAGCTGACTAAGTGTAATTGTTTGCTGCTCGGTACTATAGCTTCCGCTAAAATTATTACAGCCTAAAAAGCCATTAACGCGGTGGTCTTTATTGAACTGAATGAACGGTTCTTTAGTTGTAACATTCACAGTTTGAGCATTTATTGTTATTGCTTTCCAGTAAGTATTTGTGAGTGTTACATCGGGTTTTTGAGTCGACACTTTTGAAAGCTCAATTTTATAGGGGGTAGTTAACTGTGATTCTGTAAACGGGTCGTGATTTGTTGTACTTGTGTAAAGCACTTTGTCTTTATTTATAATTCTGGCGCTTAGGCTATAGCGATGTTTATCGCTAATTTTGCTGGCATCATAAATTAGCTCAACGGTAAATGGCGGGGCTTGGGAAACATCAATCACTTCTTGTGTGATTATATCGGCTTTTACATCCATTTTAGATACATTGGAAAGCGTAACTATTAATTGCGAGCCAGGGCGAAGCATACTGCGATCTTTATAGCTAACTTGAATAGTTAGGGTAGATATTGCTTTTGCTTGCTCTGTATTTTCAGTTGGCTTAGTTTGCTCACCGCAGCCAGTTACTGCAAAAGCGCTAAGCGCCAATAAGCCAATCCCTGCAGCTGCTTTTTTACGCGAAGATACTGCTTGATGCTTTTCCATGTTGGTTATCCTTACTCAATATTATCCCCCTAGTGTATTACCTAGTTACTTAATCATTCCTTAACTTATTTTAAACATAAAAAAAGGCGCATTAGCGCCTTTAATAATTAAAAACAAACGATTATTTTTTAACAAACTTAGTTAAAATAACAATGCGCTGGCCGTCAACTCGCCCTTCAATATGATCAGGGTTGCTGGTTAGGCCAATATTACGAACAGCTGTTCCACGTTTAGCGGTAAGGCTACTGCCTTTAACATCTAAGTCTTTAATTAGGGTAACAGTATCGCCTGCTTGAAGTACTACACCGTTGCTATCTACATGCTTTAAATCGTCATCTTCGGCAAGTGCTTTTTTAGCCCACGTTAGCGTATCTTCTTCAAGGTAAATCATGTCTAGCGCATCTTGTGCCCAGCCATTATCAGGCGCTAAACGCGAAAGCATTCTGTAAGCTACAACTTGTACTGCAGGAGTTTGGCTCCACATGCTATCGTTTAAACAGTGCCAATGTGTAGGCGTTATTTCGCTGTTATTCTCGATTTGATCTTTACATGTTTGACATGTGTAAATACATTTATCTGAGTGGGTTTCAGTTACCGGTGGTACTTCATAAACAGATAAGTTCTCGGTGGCTGCACACAATTCACATTGATTACTACTACGTTCGATTAAGGCTTTTTCAATACTCATGGGGCTCTTTCTGGTTCTGGTCGAGTTAACATTTGCTGCTATTATACTCCAAAACACGAGCTCTGCGCCATTAGTCCCTTAATTTTGTGTGGGTATATTACTCATATACTTATCTTCAATAGTTTTTATATATCCTTGAGCGTGAAGGTTTTTAATTGCTAGGTTTATCTGGGGCAATAATTCTTTGTGTTTGCTCAATAAGCGAATTCTTAAAAAACCATGGGAATGCTGTGCGCCAAAGGCAATGTTTATCCCTAACTGCTTTGCCCAATAGAGCGCAGTTAACTTACCTACTAGTGCAGCTTCTACACGGTTTCTTGATAGGGCTGTCATAAGTTCTTTTTCGGATGGAAAGTCAACACGCTCAAAGGTGTTGTCATTAAAGTAATAGTAACCTAGTACCGTTCCTATATTTTTACCCTTCAAGCTATCAGCGCTTTGCCAATGCTGGGCATTTTTAGGCAAGGTAACAATCATTTCTGTGGCATAAATAAGCGGCTCTGAAAAAACATAACGAGGGTCATTTCTCTCACTCTTTGAGAGCCATTCTAATGAAATAACATCAAAATCGATTATTTCATCTTGTAAATATTTGGTAATACGCTTTGTAGGTAGGTCGATATGAGAAGCTGCAATATTGGCATCATCGAGTACTTTTTCAATAATTTCGGGTAATATGCCAGGCTTTTCTGGATCATTTGTATAATATGGATAATGACTCCCTGACGCGCTAACATTATATTTGAGGGGAGTAGGATTAATGCTGGCATAGCTAAAAAATACAAATAGCAGAGGGCTCAGTACTAATAACCGAATAAAGTTAGTCAAATCTCTACCTTTTATATTAATATTTTATATTAGTGTTGTGTAATTTTAACGTTTTTGCAATGACGACTATATTTATCTTATGCGTGTTGCATTAAAGTACACATATTATTGGCTGTTTTGCCATCTTTTATTTATAGGTTTAGAGCCAAGTGAAATTACATAACATACCTGATGAAGTACAAAAAATAACTCAGTTTGTTGCGCGGCAACCTATTTTTGATATAGACCAGAATGTTTTCTCGTACGAATTGCTTTATAGAGACTCAGCCAATAATGCGTTTCCTGTAGGCACTTCAGATGTCCATGCGACAAGCCGCCTATTTTTTAATGCTTTAATGTTGGTTGGTTTAGATAGACTTACCGCACATCATTTAGCTTTTATAAACTTGTCATCAGAAACTATTCTCGATAACTTCCCCAAACTTTTATTGCCAGAAAATAGTGTTATTGAAATAGTGGAGCGCACGGGTAATATTCCTGCGGTGGCTGAGCGTGTGCAAGAACTTAAAAAAGAAGGGTATGTTTTTGCGTTAGATGATTACGATGGCGATCCAAAATGGGAGCCACTGTTAGCACATGTTGATTACATAAAAATTGAGATAGATGATCCGGTTATTAAAACCAATATGCGCATTAAAAAAATAAAACGCGCAAATCCACATGCAAAAATAATTGTTGAACGAATAGAGACGCATGAACAATTTAATGTATTAAAATTGGCTGGCTGCGATTTATTTCAAGGGTTCTTTTTTTCTCGCCCAGAAATGATTACGTATAAAGGTGTAGAGCCTTCTAAGCTAACCGTTTTTGATCTATTGCGTTTTACAGCAAAAGAAACACTTTGCTTTAAAGAAGTTCATCAACGAGTGGCCAGAGATGTCGCCATAACAGCGAGGGTTTTAAAGCTAGCTAACGCGCGTTCAGGCAAAGCAAATTTAGTCATTACGTCTATTTCACAAGCGGTTATTTATTTAGGTGAGGACACAATAAGACAATTTGTTCGCGTATTAGCAATTAGTGAGTTGGGGGTCGAAAAACCAACCGAATTAACTAAGCTTGCTTTAACGCGGGCTCAATTTATGTCGCTAATATTGGAGCAAAATAATAAAGAGTTGACCGAGCAAGGGTATCTGGTGGGTTTGTTCTCGGTGCTTGATGCTATTTTAGATGCTGAATTAAAAGACATAGTTAAAGAGTTTACTTTAGATGCTGCAATATCTGATGCGTTACTATTAGAGAGCGGCATTTTAGGGAACTGTTTATCGCTTATAAAAGAGTTTGAATTAGATAATATAGATGAAGCTATGGTCCATTTGGCCAACATAAACTCAGAGCTGCACATTGGCGATATATTTAATTTTTTATTGGATGCTGTTTTATACAGTGATGACATTATTGAGGCAATAACAGAATAAATATGCGTAATTGGTTGTCGGTTATAAGTGTAGTGGTTGCTCTTTGTTTATTGTTTCCTGGTATTACAAAACCAGTATTAACAATAGAGGGCAACATAGATAAATCAAAATTAGCGCAAGCGGGCATTGAAATGCTTGCTGAAGAGGGCGATGGTCGGACTCGTAGCATGCTAATGATGTTCTCGAATATGCTAGGGCTTGATAAGTTAGAGGGCGAGATCAGCGCCTATAACAAAACACAAAGTATTTTAGGCACAGTTCAAGAGCTTGCTAGTAATAATAATTTATTTGTAGCTGCTTTAGTGGGGTTGTTTTCTATTGTTATTCCAAGCTTGAAGCTGCTATTACAATTGCTTTATTGTTGCCTACCTTTGAATGGGTTGAAGCAAAAGCTCGGTCTGGTTATTTGTGCATTAAGTAAGTGGAGCATGGTTGATGTATTTGTTATTGCATTAATAGTGACTTACCTAGCAGGTAACGCTCATGGTAAAAGTGGTGAGCTACTTGTTATGAATACACAATTTGGTGAGGGTTTTTGGTATTTTAGCGCATATTGTATATTTGCAATTATAGCGAGTAACTTAATTAAAACACCTGATAAACCGCAGTCTACATAATTAAAGTATTTGTGGTTGCCGTTAGGTTATCTTACAATCATTTTAAAATTTATTAAAAGGCATAATGTTGCAACGTTTTTACTCTAGTTTACTCATGATAACTTTACTGCTCACTTTTGTGGGTCAGGCAGTTGCGTCTGTAGCTATGGTATGCGAAATGCCACATTTGCCAATGAAAACAGCAACGCATGCCCAAATGCCAATGACACACAGTAGTGATGCAACAGCTGTTGCTAGCATGTCTGAAAATATGATGCAGATGGATTGTTGCGACGACGAAAGTACGCCACAAAATGATTGCAAATGCCCTATCAGTGGCTGCGCTGCTAATTCAATGCTTAATGTTGATACTTTATTTAGCGTTACTTTACTTGAATCTGAAAAAGTAAATATAAGTGTATTTACTACACAAATTAATATACCTCGTTCACTTTACCGCCCTCCTATGTCTGCTTAATAGCAGGATAGGTGTAATATCAATTTTATTGAAAACATGCTCATTCTAGGAACTAAATACCTCTCTAACTGCGTTAAAAATTACTTATATAAAGCAACTATACTGCGTAATTTTTTCCTTGTTATAGAGCAATTTTCCTACCGCAATAATAGATCATTAATTCAATGCAATTGATATAAAAGGTTTTTGTAAAACTCCTAAACACCTTTTTTGCTTCCTAATTTAAGAATTTCTTTTATTTTTAGATGGAGCAGGTGATGAACCACGCTGTAAGTATTAAAGCCGTATTATGTAGTGTTGTGTTTTTTAGCACAGCTGTTAATGCGCAAAACAATTCAAATAACCTAAATATCGATACGCTAAAGCAAGCCCGCAATGAGCAAACGCTTAGCTTAACGCAAGCGCTTAATTATGCACTAACGCATGAGCCATGGCTAAAAGCGAGTGGCTACCAAGAAGATGCCGCAATAGCACAAAGTATTGCCGCAGGCACCTTACCCGATCCTGTTTTAACGGTTGGCTTACTTAACTTACCTACTAACGGTTATGCGTTTGATCAAGAAGGGATGACGCAGCTTAAAGTCGATTTGAGCCAAAAGTTTAGCCGAGGGAATAGTTTAGCGCTTAAACAAAAGGCATTAGCTCAGTCTGCTCAACAATATTCTTGGCAGCGCGCCGATCGCTTAGCACAAGTAAAAGCAATTGTGATTGAGTCGTGGTTAAACGCGTATCGTGCTCAGCGAAGTATTGCTTTAATTGAGCAAGATAAAGGGCTATTTACTCAGCTTATTGAAGTTACCGAAGCAAGCTACGCAAGTACCTTAGGTAAAACACGCCAGCAAGATATTATTCGTGCGCAATTAGAGCTCACTCGCCTTGAAGATAAGCTGGTTATGCTTGAGCAGCAATTTGAAAGTGCTAAAAACCGTTTAGCACAGTGGTTACCTATGAATATGCTTATGCAGCCCTTAAATGCCGAATTTACTAAAACCACAGGGCTGGTTGATTTTGCAAACCTTGAATTTGATAAATTAATACAGTTGCTTATGGCGCATCCCGCAATTATTGCGATAGAAAAAACCGTCACCGCAAAGCAAACCGAAGTTGCACTCGCCAAGCAAAGTTACAAACCTCAAATGGGCGTTAATGTGGGTTATGGTTACCGAGATGATACGCCTATGGGGGAGTCGCGAGCTGATTTACTTTCAGTAGGATTTAGCATTGATTTGCCATTGTTTACTGATAACAGACAAGATCAACAGGTTAAATCGGCTATTGCTAGTGCAGAAGCTACTAAAACACAAAAGCTGGTGGCGCTTCAAAAACTCAAAGGCATGTACTTTAAGGAGTTTAGCCAACTCGCTCGTTTGCAAAAACGCGATGCGCTTTATCAAAATACGTTATTACCGCAAATGTCAGAGCAATCTCAAGCAACACTTAATGCTTATACGCGCGACGATGGGGATTTTTCTGACGTGATGCGCGCGCGCATTGGTGAACTTAACGCCAAAATAGACGCGCTTAATATTCAAGTAGAGCAGCATATTATTACCGCTCGCCTTAATTATTATGCAAGTAGCTTAGACCCCCAAGTAATGAGCGAGCAAACTGGAGAATTACATAATGAATACTAATTTAAAGTTACTTGTTGCTGCCTTAGTTGGTGCGGTCGCATTTGCGTTAATTGGCGCCTTAGTGATGCAGTTTTTACCTAGCAGCTCGGAAATGAATGAACAGCAAAGTGCTGAAAAACAGCCCTTATATTGGGTAGCCCCTATGGATAGTAATTACAGGCGTGACGCGCCAGGGCTGTCGCCAATGGGAATGGATTTAGTCCCTGTATATGAAAACGATAGCAACGCTCAGGATGGACCAAGTGCAGTAACTATTTCGCCTGCAGTCATTAATAACTTGGGTGTAAGAACTGCCAAAGTAGAGCTTAAAACACTTCACAGCGATATAAATACTGTGGGGTATGTGCAATATAACCAAGACCAACTTATTCACATTCATCCGCGTGTAGAGGGCTGGATTGAAAGCTTGTACGTTAAAGCGCAAGGAGCACAAGTTAAAGCCGGTGAGCCTTTATATACTTTGTATTCACCACAATTGGTGAATGCACAGGAAGAGTTTTTATTGGCGGTTAATCGTAATAATACCGTGTTAATTCGCGCAGCAAAGGCACGTTTAGAGTCGTTAAATGTGTCTGATGGATTTATTGAACGTTTACAAAAAAATAAAAAGATAATGCAAAATATTACTTTTTACGCAAAGCAAAGTGGTGTGGTAGATGAGCTAACAGTACGAGAAGGCTTTTACGTTAAACCAGGCACATCAATGATGAGTATTGCTCAGCTTGATGAAATTTGGGTAGAGGCAGAAGTATTCGAGCGCCAATCAGAACAAGTGAGCGTGGGCTTGCCCGTTACAATGACGCTTGATTACTTAAAAGGTCAAAAGTGGGAAGGTAAGGTTGATTACATTTACCCCGCGCTTGATGCTAAAAACCGAACTTTGCGTGTAAGGCTTAGGTTTGAAAATGCAGATCATCGGTTAAAACCAAATATGTTTGCACAAGTGAGCATTCACGCTAAAGCGAGTAAGGCGCAATTTACAGTACCAAAAGAAGCGGTAATTCGCACGCAGCATCAAAACCGTGTAGTTATTGCATTAGGTGAGGGTCGTTTTAAATCGGTAGAAGTCGAAGTTGGGCAAATTAATAGTAATGAAGCGGTCATTTTGTCAGGTGTAATGACAGGTGACACGGTAGTGACCTCAGCGCAATTTTTAATAGATTCTGAGTCAAGTAAGAGCTCCGACTTTAAACGAATGGAAATGCCTAGTTCTAGCATTGGCTCAGGTATGAGTTCGGATTCTGGTTCAGACTCAAATATGAACATGGATATACAGCCACAAAGCGCCACGGTTAACGGCACTATTAATGCCATAGATACACAAAATCGCATTATTAATATTAGTCGAGAGGCCATTGAAAAATGGAATCGAGAACCCGCCACAATGGACTTTGTATTAGCGCCAGATATTGATATTACCAAGTTTGAAAATGCCCAGTATATTAATTTTACTTTTAGCATTATTAATGATGGATTTGTAATTACTAACGCGCAAAACGCAGAGCCGATTGATCATTCTACTATGCAACCTATGCAACCTATGCAACACAGTTCTCACTAGGAGCCATTATGATAACTGCCATTATTCGCTGGTCTGTTGGCAATCGCTTTTTTGTGTTGTTGCTTACATTAATTTTACTGGGTGGAGGATTGTTTGCACTAAAAAATACGCCCGTGGATGCCTTACCTGACTTATCTGATGTTCAGGTCATTATAAAAACTACTTACCCGGGGCAAGCGCCGCAAGTAGTGCAAGACCAAGTTACATTTCCGCTCACCACTGCAATGCTTTCTGTGCCGGGTGCACAAACTGTAAGGGGTTTTTCGTTTTTTGGTGACTCGTACGTTTACGTTATTTTTGACGAAAAAACTGATTTGTATTGGGCGCGTAGCCGAGTACAAGAATACCTAAGCCAAGCAGCAAACCGATTGCCCGATAGCGCTACGCCAGAGCTTGGCCCTGATGCAACAGGCGTAGGTTGGATTTACTTATACGCACTAATTGATAAAACAAATAAACACGATATTAGTCAGCTACGAAGCTTACAAGATTGGTTTTTAAAGTTTGAGCTACAAACTGTGCCCGGTGTATCTGAAGTGGCTGCTGTTGGTGGCATGGTTAAGCAATACCAAGTCAATGTAGAGCCTGATAAATTACGAGCATATGGTATCCCGCTTAGCCTTATTCAAACGGCGATTCAACAAGGCAACCAAGAGATGGGCGCCTCGGTAGTTGAAATGGCTGAAGCTGAATACATGGTAACAAGCACAGGCTACATTAAAAGTGTTGCCGACCTAGAAGCTATTCCGCTTGGTGTAAACGCTAATGGTACTGCGCTGCAATTGCGTGATGTAGCCGATATTAGAGTCGGGCCGCAAATGCGCCGTGGTATTGCAGAGCTTAATGGCGAAGGCGAAGTAACCGGCGGCATCGTTATTATGCGCTATGGCGAAAATGCACAAAAAACCATTGAGCTGGTAAAAGCAAAATTAGAATCGCTTAAAAAGGGATTACCAGAGGGCGTTGAAATAGTCCCTGTGTACGATCGCTCCAACTTAATAAATAACGCAGTAGATAATCTAACAAGTAAGCTAATTGAAGAGCTGATTGTAGTTGCTTTAGTGTGTGTGGTGTTTTTGTTTCATATGCGCTCATCATTGGTGGCGATTATTACGTTACCGCTTGGGATTTTAACGGCATTTATAATTATGTATTGGCAGGGGATTAACGCCAATATTATGTCTTTAGGGGGAATTGCAATAGCGATAGGCGCAATGACCGACGGCGCTATCGTCATGATTGAAAATATGCACAAACATATGGAAAAAACGCCACTTACCAACGAAAACCGCTGGGAAGTTGTGGCTAAATCGGCGAGTGAAGTGGGTCCTGCATTATTTTTTAGTTTATTAATTATTACCGTCAGCTTTATGCCGGTATTTATTTTAGAAGCGCAAGAAGGGCGTATGTTTGCGCCACTGGCTTACACTAAAACCTATGCTATGGCAGCGTCTGCTGGGCTTGCGATTACCTTAGTGCCGGTATTAATGGGTTACTTTATTAGAGGTAAAGTTATTTCGGAGCAAAAAAATCCAGTTAACCGATTACTCGTCGCAGCGTATCGCCCACTACTTAACTGGGTGCTTAAATTTCCAAAAATGACATTGGTACTCGCGGTGGTTGTTTCTGTTATTGGCTTTTACCCGGTAAACAAAATAGGCAGTGAATTTATTCCGCCACTTGATGAGGGCGACTTAATGTATATGCCCACAACGTATCCTGGTTTATCGGTAGGTAAAGCGCGCGAAATACTACAGCAAACCGACAAGCTAATTGCCACAGTACCCGAGGTTAAAACAGTATTTGGTAAAGTTGGGCGAGCAGAAACTGCAACAGATCCTGCGCCGCTTACAATGATAGAGACGTTTATTCAGCTAAAACCAAAAAACGAATGGCGCGAGGGTATGACGCTTGAAAAACTTAAAAAAGAACTCGACGGTTTGGTTAAGTTTCCGGGGTTGACGAATGCGTGGGTAATGCCAATTAAAACACGTATTGATATGCTCGCAACCGGTATTAAAACCCCTGTGGGCATTAAAGTTGCGGGACCAAAGTTGAGTGAAATTCAAAAAATTGGTCAACAAATAGAAGTGCTTTTAAAAGATGTGCAAGGCACTGCATCGGTTTACTCAGAGCGAGTAGCCGGTGGGCGTTATATAAAAGTAGATATAAACCGAGAAAAAGCGGCGCGTTATAGCTTAAATATTAGCGACATACAGCAAGTTGTATCTACTGCAATAGGTGGTACAAACGTAACACAAACGGTAGAAGGGCAAGAGCGCTACCCAGTTAATTTGCGTTACCCGCAAGCATACAGAGACTCGCCAGAAGAGCTAATGTTGTTACCTATTGTAACGCCTACAGGGCAGCGTATAGCACTTGGTGATGTAGCTGATGTATTTATTGAAGATGGACCGCCTGGTATAAAAAGCGAAAATGCACGTTTAAACGGTTGGAGTTTTATTGATATAGATGGCGTTGATATTGGTACTTACGTTGAGCACGCTCAGCAAGTGCTCGATAAGGACCTAATACTACCTGCTGGCTACTCAATTACGTGGGCTGGGCAGTATGAATACATGCAGCGCGCTAAAGACAAACTGACTTATGTATTACCACTTACATTAGCGATTATTATTGTGTTGCTTTATCTTAATTTTAGAAGCTTTGCTGAGGTCACTATTATTATGGCTACTTTGCCACTGGCAATGATTGGTGGCGTATGGCTAATGTATTTAGAGGGCTTTAACTTTTCAGTTGCAGTGGGTGTAGGTTTTATTGCCTTAGCTGGGGTAGCGGTAGAAATTGGGGTCATTATGTTGGTGTATTTAAACCAAGCCTATCAAGAAAAATGCATCGAAGCAGAGCAGGCAGATAAGCCACTTAGTTTAGTGCAATTACAGCAAGCTATTATTGAAGGTGCAGGGCTTCGAGTACGCCCGGTTATGATGACTGTCGCGACAATTATTATTGGCTTGCTACCTGTGCTGTATGGCACAGGCACCGGAAGCGAAGTAATGAGTCGAATAGCTGCACCTATGGTTGGCGGTATGGGCAGTGCAATTGTACTCACCTTACTTGTTATTCCTGCGGTTTACCTACTGTGGCGCAAACAAGGACTTAAATAATATAAAGCAACAAGACGATAGAGCAGTGCGGTTACTACCCACGCATTGCTCTATAAAAATTACCTATAATTTGTAAGTTATTCTATTAAATTGCTAACTAATATCCATTTTAAAATTAACCTTCTGTTTTTAAATGGTTTTTTAATTGGCACGCTTTACGCAGTGTAGTACCTATACAGTCAACTAAGTAAGGAATGCACATGCAAGTTAAAACAATTAAAGAGGTATACGATTGGACCGTTTTGTTTCATACGCAAATGGCGGCTAATTTTCATAGCGTAAAGGATTTACTCGATGAACATAATGCAATGCTGGTGGACTACTACCTAAATTACGAAAAAAAACTCGCTGAAGATTTAGTCGGGTTTAAAGCGATAACCGAAATAAATACGCTCGATACGTACTGTTATGAATACTTTGCTAAAAATCCTGAGCTAATTACTTTCGAAGACATTAGTAAAGACCAGCAATTTGATGAGAAAGTTATTCAAGCTTATTTATCAGAGCAGCATCAAAAGGTAATTGAATTATACGAATACTTACTTGAGCGCGCTGAAACTCAAAGTGGCCAAGAAAAGCTGCAACAAATACTAGAGCTGGAAAAGCAAGGTATAAAGCAAATGATGCAAAGTACGAATCGTCATATGGATATGTAGCTTTATAAGATAACTATTCAAAATAGCCGATGCTTGCATCGGCTTATTTTATGTCTGCGTTAAATAACCCGCAGAGGGCTTTGATAAACTGGCTAAAATAATATGCGTGTCAACAGTGTGGCACGCACCTAGGGAGATCAAACTTCTTCTGTATCTACAATTAAATCACTTGTTATTGATTCCAATGCTTCAATGACTTCATCTTTATTCATACCATTGGGTAAAGTAACGGTAGCAACAGCGCTAAAAATAGGCACCCCCCAATTAGGCGCACTTTGCTGCCTTGAATTTAAATGAGTAATGTTAGCGCCTTTGTGGCGTATTACACTCGCCAACTCTTGAACAATACCTGGGCGATCGTTACCTGTTATAACCAGATTGATTTGTTCTAATGTTGATGGTTCAATTTCTGTGTTTCCGGTTTCAATTCGAACGTCTAACTTAGGTAACTTATTTAAAGCGCTTTGTAATGATTGAAAGTGTTCCTCAGCAACTTCAAGTTGAATAATACCTGCAAAATGACCTAATAAATGGCTTAAGTTACTGCTTAGCCAGTTGCCATGATTTTGTAACACGACGGATGAGATACTCTCTACTAAACCAGGGCGATCTTGCCCTAGAATAGTTATAACCAACTGCTTCATAAATAATTCTCTTTTTAAGCCCAAAGAAAGTAAATGCATAGGCATTAAGTGTATTGTCTAATCTAAATTGTGTATTGTTGCACTTTTATAAATCGTTGATTCTAAAATAATAAAATTGAATGTGGTTGTGTTGACTATACGCGGTATTAATAGTCATTCTTATTTAGTAAGTACTCTTTTAGTATTGACCTCGATAAATGCTTTGTCCAATTATTTTATAATTTAGTTCACTTAAAAATCATCTATATGAGACTTATTTAGCGATTTTCTTCGCTAGTTTTATTTAAAACCGTTTTAACGTGCTTATTATTACTGCTGTAACATTACTGTCATCTTGATGAAATATAATTTATAGAACGTTAAGATTTAAGGGTGTTTTGATGACTTCAAATCCGAATAAACCGACTTTTAATACGGATCGAAGCCGTCTATTTAAAGATCGGTTTGCCAAATTTGGTATAACCGCAGGTGGGATAATGGTATTGGTAGCACTGCTATTAATATTCTTTTACCTTCTTTATGTAGTACAGCCAATTTTTGAATCAGCAAAAGTAGAAAAACGCGATAGCTTTCAGGTCGCTAATTCGCAGCAAATAGCAGGCCTAGGTGTAGAAGAGCAAACTGAAGTTGCTTATTTACTCAGTCAGCAAGGTCAGGTTGATTTTTACAGTGTGCAAGATGGCAGCTTTGGTAAAAAGCTTAAAACATTAAACGCCGAGCTACCAAGTGATGCAACAAGCTTTGCAACTAGCGCGCCTTTTCAAGGGTATTATGCGTTTGGTTTAAAAGATGGCACTGTAATGGTCGTAGCACCTAAATTTTTGGTCACCTTTCCTAATAATGAGCGTAAATTAACGCCTCGTTTAGACTTTCCTCTTGGGGAAATGGCTTTGGAAGTAGATGAACAAGGCTCAGCTATTAAACGCTTTGCATTTAGCCACTATGAAGACAGAACAGCTGTTGTCGCACTTACAGAAGACAAACGGGTGCTGTTTAGCAGTTTTGTTGCTGAAGAGAATATGTTTACTGGCGAAGTTGAGTGGGTTGTTGAGCGCACAGAGCTAGATGTTGAAGGGCGTGTAGATGAGCTATTAATGTCGCCAGATACAACCCGTACTTTTGTACGTTCTGCTAATCAAGTTTACGTATACGATACACGTGACCCAAGTGATGTAGAGCAAATTCAGCTACTTTCAGCTAACGAAGAAAATGCCAATATTGTATCTGCACAATTACTAGCAGGTGCAAACTCATTAATGCTTGCCAATGATAACGGCGAAGTTTCGCAGTGGTTTGAAGTTAACACTGACACTGGCCGCGAATATGAAAAAATACGTTCATTTGAAACGACTAAGCAAAGTAAATTAAATGTATTTACAGAGTTCTACCGTCGTACTTTTTTTACGACCAGCAGTAACGGTGAGCTTGGGGTGTACTACACAACAAGCGAAGCAAAATTATGGCAAGGTAAAGTAAGTGAAGGCGCAATACAAAACTTTGCAATTTCACCGCGTTCAAATGCTGCATTAATTTTGGCGGATAACAAACTAACAGTATTAGAAATACATAACGAGCATCCAGAAGTCACTTGGTCAGCGCTTTGGCAAGAAGTGTGGTACGAAGGTTACCCAGAGCCAGGTTATATATGGCAGTCAACATCAGCCAGTGATGACTTTGAATCTAAGTTTTCATTAGTGCCAATTTCGTTCGGTACATTAAAAGCAGCCCTTTATGCGATGTTATTTGCAGTGCCTATTGCGCTTTCGGCGGCAATTTACACGGCATACTTTATGTCGAGTAAATTACGTAAGGTAGTTAAGCCTACTGTTGAAATAATGGAAGCATTACCAACCGTTATTTTAGGTTTTTTAGCCGGTCTTTGGTTAGCTCCTTTGATAGAAGAGCACTTACCTGCAATTGTTGGGTTACTCATATTATTACCTTTAGGTATGTTAGCGACAGGTTTAGCTTGGACTAAATTACCAACCAAAATCCGTCATCGAATTCCTGAAGGATCTCATTCAATTATCCTTATTCCGGTCGTTTTACTTATTGGCTGGTTTTCGTTTGCGATGAGTGAATTTGTTGAGCTTTGGATGTTTGACGGCAATGTACGTCAGTACTTAACAAATGAGCTAGGTATGACATTCGATCAACGTAACTCGCTGGTTGTAGGTATTGCGATGGGGTTTGCAGTTATTCCAACTATATTCTCAATTGCAGAAGACGCCGTATTTAGTGTTCCAAAGCATTTATCAAATGGCTCATTAGCATTAGGTGCAACGCAGTGGCAAACACTAATACGTGTTGTATTACTAACAGCAAGCCCTGGTATTTTCTCTGCGGTAATGATGGGACTTGGCCGCGCCGTTGGCGAAACCATGATTGTACTTATGGCAACGGGTAATACACCTATTATGGATTGGAGCATCTTCCAAGGTATGCGTACGCTTGCAGCAAATATTGCAGTTGAAATGCCTGAGTCAGAAGTAGGTAGTTCGCACTATAGAATATTATTCTTAGCGGCCTTTGTACTATTCATATTCACATTCATTTTTAACACAGTCGCTGAGTTTGTTCGCCAGCAACTGCGTGAAAAATATAGCTCAATGTAAGCGGAGAGACATGACATGGTAAAGCAGTGGTTTAAGTCTGGTTCTCCTTGGATTTGGATGACCGGTGGTGCAGTGAGCATCAGTTTAATTTCAGTTCTAGGCTTATTAGCAATGATAGCCTGGAAAGGATTAAGTTTTTTCTGGCCTTCAGAAGTTGTGCAGTTTGAACTTGAAGGGTCAATTTCAAAACAAACCGTTATTGGCGAAGTTTATGACCGTGAATTAGTACCAAAAACGCGTTTAGCCGCGACAGGTATTGACGTTAGCGGATTTGAAAAAGAAGAAATAGAGCGCTTACTTATTAAAACAGGTAATCGTGAGTATGTAGATTTAGACTTTCGTTGGATATTAGAAACCGACATTAAAAATAAAACAACGCCTGCAACGCTTGCTGTATTTGAGCGTAGTAAAAACGGTAATTTTTATGGTTATGTTGAAAGTGTAATTAAAGATGGTAAACCAGTCGAAGGCGATAAAATTGAAGCTCTACATGAACTTGTAGAGCGTGCCGTGGATTTAAACGACGAAGCACTTGATTTACAAAATGGTGACATTGGGCATATTAACTATGAGCTTGAGCGTCTTCGTTTAAAAGAAAAGGGCTACTTACTAGATAACGCACTCACTGATGAACGTGTTGCTGAGCTTGCTCAAGAGCGTGCTGAATTACGTGCGCAGTATGGTGTACTTGAAAAAGATTTATTTGCACTACGTAAACAAGCTAAACGTGACCACGTAACTGTAAAAGATATGCGCGGTGAAGTAGTTACGATTCCAATGTATCAAGTACTTGATGTTTGGTTTCCAAATGATATGGGCTTTTTTGCAAAGCTAGGGCACTACTTTGTGCAGCTAGGTAAGTTTGTATCTGATGACCCACGTGAAGCAAATACAGAGGGCGGTGTTTTCCCTGCTATATTTGGTACTGTGTTTATGGTTATGCTGATGGCTGTAATAGTGACGCCGTTTGGTGTTGTTGCTGCAATTTACTTACACGAGTATGCCGCTAAAAATGCAGTCACTAAGATGATTCGTATTGCGGTGATTAACTTGGCCGGTGTGCCTTCAATTGTGTACGGTGTGTTTGGCCTCGGCTTTTTTGTATACATGTTAGGTGGTAGCTTAGACCAATTATTTTACCCTGAAGCGGCACCAACGCCAGTATTTGGTACGCCAGGTGTAATGTGGTCGGCGTTAACGCTTGCTATATTAACTTTGCCAGTTGTTATTGTATCGACTGAGGAAGGCTTATCTCGTATTCCAAGTACCGTACGTGACGGTTCACTAGCGCTTGGCGCAACAAAGGTTGAAACGTTATGGCGCATAATTATTCCAATGGCAAGCCCTGCAATTATGACTGGTTTAATACTGGCAGTTGCGCGTGCTGCAGGTGAAGTTGCACCATTAATGTTAGTAGGCGTTGTAAAAATGGCCCCTACATTACCACTTGATGGTAACTTCCCGTATTTTCACTTAGATAGAAAGTTCATGCACTTAGGCTTTCATATATACGATGTTGGCTTCCAAAGCCCTAATGTTGAAGCGGCACGTCCGCTGGTATACGCCACTGCCTTTTTATTGGTGTCGGTGATTATTACCCTAAACATAACGGCCATTGGTATACGTAACCATTTACGTGAAAAATTCAGATCGCTTGAACACTAATTAGTAAAGATTTTATAGGTAACAAAAATGATTACAGTCGCTCCACAAGTAAACCAAGCTAATATTGGTCAAAAGTTAGACCTAGAAAATTTAACGGATGATCAAAAAGCGCTAGAGATTAAAGACCTCGATCTTTACTACGGTGATAAGCAGGCGCTTAATAAAGTTAATATGAACATTCCTAAAGGCCAAGTAACTGCGTTTATCGGGCCGTCTGGGTGTGGTAAATCAACATTACTGCGTTGTATTAATCGCATGAATGATTTGGTTGATATTTGCCGTATTGAAGGTGAAATATTACTCCATGGTCAAAATATTTACGATAAGAGCGTAGATGTAGCAGCACTTCGTCGTAATGTAGGCATGGTGTTTCAGCGCCCTAATCCATTTCCTAAATCAATTTATGAAAATGTAGTTTATGGCCTGCGCTTACAAGGCATTAAAGAGAAACGTAAATTAGATGAAGTAGTAGAGCAATCACTTCGTGGTGCTGCTTTGTGGGATGAAGTAAAAGATAGATTGCACGATAGCGCGTTTGGCTTATCGGGTGGTCAGCAACAACGTTTAGTTATAGCTCGCTCAATTGCAATTGAGCCTGAGGTACTTTTACTTGATGAACCAACATCAGCACTCGACCCTATTTCTACTTTGGTAATCGAAGAGCTAATAAACGATTTAAAAAACAAATTTACCGTTGTTATTGTTACACACAACATGCAACAAGCAGCGCGTGTATCTGATCAAACAGCCTTTATGTATATGGGCGAATTGATTGAATACTCAGACACAAATACCTTATTTACTACACCAACGAAGAAAAAGACTGAAGATTACATTACCGGTCGTTACGGTTAATTAGCCCGTTATAGCGTGTTGTACAAGATTAAGAGAGAAGGTAACTATGGAACATAATATTAATAAGCATATTTCTGGGCGCTTTAACCAAGAACTAGAAAATGTACGTAACCATGTATTGAGTATGGGTGGCTTAGTTGAGCAGCAATTAAATAGCGCGCTTGATGCGGTGAGTCGTAACGATGCTGAGCTTGCTCAAAAGGTACGTCAGAACGATTACAAAGTAAATGCAATGGAAGTCAGCATTGATGAAGAATGTACGCGTATCATTGCTCGTCGTCAGCCTGCAGCAAGTGACTTACGTTTAGTGATTGCAATTGCAAAAACTATTGCAGATTTAGAACGTATTGGCGATGAAGCTGAGCGAATTGCTAAAGTTGCACTAGACTCATTTACTAAAGATCAACAAGACTTGTTAGTAAATATTGAGAATATGGGCCGCCAAGTTTTAAAGATGTTACATGATGTACTAGACGCATTTGCACGTATGGATGTGCAGCGCGCATTTCAAGTACATAAAGAAGATGCAAAAGTTGACCGTGAATATGAAGCTATCACACGTCAAATAATGACTTATATGATGGAAGATCCACGCTCAATCCCTAAAATTATGGACTTAGTTTGGTCTGTTCGTTCATTAGAGCGCATAGGTGATCGCTGTCAAAATATTGCGGAATACATTATTTATTTTGTAAATGGCAAAGATATTCGTCATACATCTCAAGAAGATATAGAAAAATCGCTATAATTTTTTACCTATTTTTCTTTTTTATTAAAGCGGCTTAGTGCCGCTTTATGCATTGCAAGCCTTAGTGAAGTAATAAAAAGCGTTCACAATCTTGGTTAATACTGTAAAATTCATGCTGCAAAGCATATCAATTTGATTAAAGGGTCAGTTATGCCTACAAACGCGTTTTTAGGAGTATTTGCAAAATCTCCTATCAAACCAATGGAAGAACACATCAAGAAGGTTCATCAAGCAAGTAAAGCTTTGATACCTTTTTTTAATCACGTATTTAAAGAAGAGTGGGTACAAGCTGAAGAGCTTCGCATCACTATTCGCAATTTAGAACGTGAAGCTGATGATATGAAAAGAGATATACGCTTACAATTGCCACGTGGTTTATTCATGCCGGTAGAGCGTACAGATCTTCTCGAATTAGTAACTCAACAAGATAAAATTGCCAATAAAGCAAAAGATATTGCAGGACGAGTGATTGGTCGTGAAATGACCATTCCTAAAGTTATGCAAGCTGATTTCTTAGCTTACTTAACCCGTTGTGTAGATGCGACTAAACAAGCATCTAAAGCAATTAACGAATTAGAAGAATTGCTAGAAACGGGTTTTAAAGGTCGAGAAGTCACCTTAGTAGAAAAAATGTTAGTTGAATTGGATGCCATAGAACAAGACACGGACGAAATGCAGATAAAAGTACGCCGCCAGCTACGTGATGTAGAGGGTGAGTTAAACCCAATTGATGTGATGTTTTTATATAAAATCATTGAATGGGTTGGCGAGCTTGCAGATATTGCAGAGCGCGTAGGATCACGTCTTGAGCTGATGTTAGCTCGTTAATTTAAAATCAGTTCAAACACGAAAGATTAAGGTTTTACAATGGATATCATTGCATCTTACGGCACGGTATTAATTTTAATTGCCGCAGCAGTCGGCTTTTTTATGGCTTATGGTATTGGCGCGAACGACGTAGCGAACGCCATGGGTACATCTGTAGGTTCAAAAGCGCTAACAATCAAACAAGCTATTTTTATAGCGATGATTTTTGAATTTGCAGGCGCCTATTTAGCAGGTGGTGAGGTTACATCAACAATTCGTAAAGGAATTATTGATGCAGCACCATTTGCAGATATTCCGGAATTAATGGTTCTGGGTATGATTTCGTCTTTATTTGCAGCCGGTGCTTGGTTATTAATGGCCTCGTTCTTAGGTTGGCCTGTATCTACAACTCACTCAATCATTGGTGCAATCATTGGTTTTGCGTTAGTTGCAGTAGGTACTGAGGCGATTCAATGGGATAAAGTAGGTGGTATTGTAGGTAGTTGGATTATAACACCTGCCATATCAGGCTTTATTGCATACTTAATATTCATGAGTGCACAAAAGCTTATCTTTAATACAGATGCACCACTAAAAAATGCTAAACGTTATGTCCCTCTTTATATGGGCTTAGCAGGTTTTATCATGGCATTGGTTACAATTAAAAAGGGCTTAAAGCACGTTGGTATAGACCTAGGCTCAGCTGAAGGCTATGCACTGTCAGTAGGTGTTGCAATAGTTGTTGCTGTGATTGGTAAAATTGCCATATCTCGCTTAAATATTGATCCAAAAGCAGATAAACAAATGCAGTTCAACAATGTTGAAAAAGTATTTGCTGTTCTTATGGTACTAACAGCATGTTGTATGGCATTTGCACATGGTTCTAATGACGTTGCTAATGCAATTGGTCCACTAGCAGCTGTTGTAAACATTGTTGAAAACAATGGTGAAATTGCTAAAAAAGCAGCTATTGCTTGGTGGATTCTACCTCTAGGTGGTTTTGGTATTGTTGCTGGTCTTGCTATTTTAGGCAAAAAAGTAATCAAAACAATTGGTGAAGGTATTACACATTTAACACCTAGCCGTGGTTTTGCTGCTGAACTAGCTGCTGCTTCTACCGTTGTTATTGCCTCAGGTACTGGTATGCCAATCTCTACTACTCAAACCCTAGTGGGTGCGGTATTAGGTGTAGGTATGGCACGTGGAATTGGCGCGCTTAACATGGGTGTTATCAGAAACATTGTAGTTTCTTGGGTAATTACATTGCCAGTTGGCGCTGCCCTTGCTATTGTTATTTTCTACGTACTAAGAACCGCATTTGGGGTTTAATAAAAAAGTACTCAAAGACTTTTAGCTTGAAAAGATCTCAATGCCCTAGGTGTTGGGGTCTTTTTATTTGTGGAAAGAAAAAATGACTAACCTTCCAAGTATTAAACAACTACAGTATTTATTAGCTGTTCATCAACATCAGCACTTTGGCAGAGCCGCTAGCGCCTGCTTTATAGGACAATCTACTTTAAGTAGCGCTATTCAAAATCTTGAAGAAACACTAGGCTGTCAGCTAATTGAGCGTGAAAATCGCAGCCTTATGTTTACCAGTATTGGTGAAGAAGTTGTTGAGCGTTCTCGTAAAATAATTAACGATACAATTAGTTTAAAAGAACTTACAAAAAGCTTTTTAACACCACTAAGTGGTAAGCTGACTGTGGGTGTTATACCTACAATTGCAAGCTTTATAGCGGCTCCGCTTTATCATTTTTGTAAAGAAACCTTTTGTGATTTAGAGCTGGTATTAATTGAAGATACGAGTGACAAGCTACTGGATAAACTTGAACATGGGCATATTGATTTAGCGCTACTTGCACTGCCGTACGAAACAGATAAATTTCATACACAAGTATTGGCAAAAGATCAGTTTAGTTTAGTGCACCATAAGGATTACAGCGCTGCAAAGGGCGTAGTCGACTTTAACCTATTACCAGAGGCTAGCGTATTCTTATTAGAGCGCGAGCACTGCATGACGGGCCATGCGCTTAGTGCATGTCACTTAAACCGTGCCAGTTGTATTAACCCATTTGAAGCTGCAAGCTTACATACTCTATTAAGCATGGTTGAACATCAGCTCGGGGTGACTTTTTTACCACAGATGGCGATTAATGCGGGTATTTTAGATAATAAAAATATGGTGGCTACACCATCACAAAGTGATGCATATAGAGATATTGGTATCTTGTGGCGTAAAACTACGGGCCGAATTCGAGACTTTAGGCTATTTAGTCAACAGCTTGAGGTGTTTTTAAAGCGTCAATGTAGTTTAGATTTTTCTAAAGCAGAATAATAAGTGAACTAAAGCAGCCTACAAAGGCTGCTTTTGATTTTGAAGATGACTTTCAAAAGGCTCAAGTTCAGGTAAAAATAATAAATAAATCCATACCACCAAGTTAAAGTAAGGCACGAAGCCTAATACAGTAAAAACCTTAACTGGGTAGCCTTTAATATTCGCGTAGCGGTAACACTGATACGCGATTGCAAAATGTATAATCAGTAATAACATAACTAGTTGTGTCATACCTTCTTCCTTAAAAGCTTAAATAGCTTTGAAACCCACTATAAATATCGGTACTACGCCGCCAAAAGGTAATGTCATGTTTTTAAAGTGAAAAGCATAAAAAGGCACGACATTTTTATTTGATGCTGAAAGTATAGGCAAGAAAGGTAATATTGGTAGTAATAAAATGATTAAAATTGTTTAATTTTGTTTATTTTGGGCTAGCTTGTTGTTGGTAAAACGTTTTATTTTTAGAAATTTTTTCGAGTTCATCTTTTACTTTTTCAACAGGTATTGGGCGTGCAATAAAGTAGCCTTGCCCATAATCAACACCAATTTCTTTTAGTGCAAAAAATATCTCTTCGTTTTCAACGTACTCAGCTACAGAGCGCTTATCGAGAGACCGACTAATATCATTTATTGCTTTTACTAACGCTAAATCTATAGGGTCATTGAGCATATCACTTACAAATGAGCCATCAATTTTTACATGCTGTGCTGGTAGCTGTTTTAAATAATTAAATGTACTAAATCCAGTTCCAAAATCATCGATAGAAAAATGACAGCCTAAGCTATTAAGCTTCTCAATCATTTTACGAGTGGCCTTTAGGTTATTAATACTCGCAGATTCAGTTATTTCAAAAATTATCCGCGAAGCAGGCACGTTATACTTTTCAAGGTTTGATTCAATTAATGGCAATAAGCGTTCATCTAAGAACGATTGTGCTGACAAATTAATAGCAACTTGGTTTAACTCTGGGTGCTTAGATACACAAGCAATAGCATTACGTATAACGCATTGATCCATCAAAAATGTGTCGTTAAGCATTTCTAAAGAAGGAATAAACTGATTTGGGTATACGAGTTCACCTTTTAGTTTTAAGCGTAAAAGCGCTTCAAAATAAGCAACTTTACACTCTTTAAAATCCCAAATAGGTTGGTAATGTAGTTCAATATTATCTTGCTGTAGTGCTTGGCGAATTTCATGGCCCCATTCAAGCCCTGTTTGTAGTGTATTGTTTTGAGCATCTTCTTTTGAATAGCAATGTACTAAGTTACGCCCTAGGTTTTTGGCAATATACAAAGCAATATCGGCTTGTTTTAAACACTCATTAGGGTCATTATTTTGTGTCGTGATTTGAGTTAAACCAATAGAGCAGCTAATAGTGTATATCTGATCTTCTGATTTAAAAGCATGTTTTTCTATCGCACTACACACACCTTCTGCAATAAGGTGTGCATCCAGTAAATTCATATTGGTAAGTATGACTGCAAATTCATCCCCACCAATTCTGCATACCAGGTGATCGTCGCCAATATTTGCTTTAAATAATTGCGCCACTTCTTTTAAAACTATATCGCCCTGATGATGGCCTTTACTGTCGTTTATTATTTTAAAGTGATCGAGGTCAATATAAATAACAGCATGCTCTATGCCATCATAGGTGTATTTATCTTGGCATATTTTATTAAGCTGTTGATCAAAATAATAACGATTATGTAAACCAGTTAATGGGTCATGGTGTGCTAAATGACGTAGTTGAATCTCAGCTTGCTTTCGTTCGTGTATATTGTCGATAGTTGCGGTTATAGTCGCGTTGTTACGACTATTTTTTATTAGCTGCAATCTGCATTCAACCCAAATTAAATTGCCATTTTTGTGGGTTAACTTTACTTCTATTTGTTGCTGTTGCTCGCCACCATGTAAAATATCGTTAATAGTGTAGTCAAGCCTTCCTTTATCTTCGTTATTACAATAAGCGCTTAATGGGTTTTGTAGTGATGATTTAACACCAAAACCGCTTAATGTTTCCCATGCGGGGTTAATAAAACGAATATTACCTTGCTGATCGAGCTCTAAAACAACTGTATTTAAGTGCAATAAAATACGCTGATGAGCTGAAAATAACTCTTTGTAACGCACTTCGCTCACGCTTAATTGTTCTACTTTGTAAGCAAATTCAGCATAACTCACCATAAAATCTTCACGTCGTGCGGCGTGGTCACACACTTTGTTTAAAAATGAAGGATCGTAAGGGGCTCTAATAAAGTCGGTAACACCCGAAAGCAAAAGCTGCTCAGCGTAATCGGCATCGTCACTTTCTATAATTGTAACAATAGCTTGTTTAGAATTGTGCTGGAGGATTTCTTCAACGAGTACACTCGAGCTCTCTGCACTTGATGTAGTGGCATCGAGTAGCACAATTGAAAACTGCTGTTGGTTATAAGCGTTAAGTGCCGCTTTAGCTGAAGTTACGTGAGTGATAGCAAAGTTTAACTTTAGCTGTTCACTTATTTTGTCGGCCGTATTTTGAAGTGGCTCTAATAATAATAAGTTTAGCCGGCTACTTTTTTCTAAGTGAGTAGATAAAACATTCGCAAGTACTTGAGGGAGCATATCTTTGTGCTCAAACGGTAGTACAGCATCTATCCCATAGCTTCGGGCTGTTGTTTCGGCAATCCGCTCACAGTAAATTGGCGGAATAAGTAAGATTGGTGTGTTTTTTGGTGTTTTTAATAATCCTGAGCGGATCATCCTAGAAAAGCGCCAACCATCAATTTTACCAACATTAATGCCCGTTATTATAATATCAACAGGGTGTTGTTTTAAAAGCTTTAAAGCTTGTTGGCTGTCTTGGGCATCAATAAAGGTAAATACATTTAAGCTCTCTAAAGTGCCCTTAATCGCGCGACGTTCAGCACTACTTGCGTTTAATATTAGCAATTTAAGCTGGTTTGGCACGAGTTGAACACCCCTAATATAACTTATAATAATTTAGCCGAATAAGAATAGTGACATTTAACCATAAGAACAAGAGAATTTAGTGGCAAACACGCAAACAGACATTATAAGTTTGGCTGATTTCTTGAGCTTAATATCCGATACATATACACTTGGCGCGATTTTAAATGATGTGGATTACTAATTATGCGCGTGGCTGACTTTAGCTTTAACTTACCTGATGAATTAATAGCTCGTTTTCCTAAAGCGGACAGAACCAGCAGCCGTCTACTCACTTTAGATGGCCCAAGCGGAACTTTAGAACATAAAGTGTTTAGCGATATACTTGATTTAGTAAACGAAGGCGATTTATTGGTCTTTAACAATACACGCGTTATTCCAGCACGTATGTTTGGTCAAAAAGCTTCAGGCGGAAAAGTTGAAGTACTTGTAGAGCGGGTATTAGATGACCATCGCGTACTTGCGCATGTACGGGCAAGTAAGTCGCTTAAGGTCGGTAACGAAGTTATTTTAGAAGGCAAAGCCAAGGCAATAATGGTTGCACGCCACGATACTTTATTTGAGCTTGAGTTCGATCATAGCCAAAACGTGTTAGATATACTTAATGATATTGGCCATATGCCACTGCCTCCTTATATTGACCGACCTGATACCGATGCTGACCGTGAGCGTTATCAAACTGTTTATGGTGAAAAACCAGGTGCAGTTGCAGCACCAACTGCAGGTCTACATTTTGACGATAAGTTAATGACAGCACTCAAAGATAAAGGCGTAAATATGGCTTTTGTTACGCTACACGTTGGCGCTGGTACTTTTCAGCCGGTACGAGTTGATAGTGTTGATGAGCATGTAATGCACTCAGAATACATAGAAGTACCTGATGACGTAGTTGCAGCTGTTGCGCAAACTAAAGCAAATGGTGGGCGTGTAATTGCGATAGGCACAACTTCAGTTCGCTCATTAGAGTCGGCTGCTAAAGTTCACGGCGGCAAGTTAGATACGTATTTTGGTGATACCGATATATTTATTTTTCCTGGTTATCAATTTAATGTTGTTGATGCCATGGTCACAAATTTTCACTTACCAGAATCAACGCTTATAATGTTAGTCAGCGCATTTAGCGGCCAAGACAATATTATGGGCGCTTACAATACTGCAATAGAGCAGCAGTACCGCTTTTTTAGTTATGGCGACGCGATGTTTTTAACACGTAAGTAACAAAATATTGTTTAATACTCAGTAGAATATATTAAAACCCCCAGCTTAGTTGCTGGGGTTTTTGTTTGCGGCAATTGGCAAAACTGAATTTATCGCAGCTAATAGTATTAGTGAGGCAAAAAGGGTAGAATCAGGCGGTTAAATTATAGCTTGTTGGACTGTTTTTCCGACATTGAGGATGATATGAAATTTGAATTAGATTGTACTGACGGAAAAGCGCGCCGCGGCCGCTTAATTTTTGACCGTGGTGTAATAGAAACACCTGCTTTTATGCCTGTTGGTACTTACGGTACTGTAAAAGGTATGACGCCAGATGAAGTTAAAGCCACTGGTGCGCAAATATGTTTAGGTAATACCTTTCATTTAATGCTTCGCCCAGGTACTGAGATCATTAAACAACATGGTGATTTACACGACTTTATGAATTGGGACTTCCCAATTTTAACTGACTCAGGCGGTTTTCAAGTATTTAGCTTAGGCGCAATGCGTAAAATCACTGAAGAAGGCGTTTTATTTCAATCTCCAGTAAATGGTGATGAAATTATGATGTCGCCTGAAAAGTCGATGGAAGTACAGCGCGACTTAGGCTCAGACATCGTTATGATTTTTGACGAGTGTACGCCATACCCAGCAACTGAAAAAGAAGCTAAAGATTCTATGGAGTTATCTCTTCGTTGGGCTAAGCGTTCAAAAGAAGGGCATGGCGATAATCCATCTGCTTTATTTGGTATTATCCAAGGTGGTATGTACCCAGAATTACGTGCACAATCACAAGCTGGCCTTGAAGAAATTGGTTTTGACGGTTATGCATTAGGTGGCCTATCAGTAGGTGAGCCTAAAAACGAAATGATGAATATCCTTGATCATTGTGCGTTTAAAATGCCAGAAGACAAGCCTCGTTACCTTATGGGTGTAGGCAAGCCAGAAGACTTAGTTGAGTCGGTTCGCCGTGGTATTGATATGTTTGACTGTGTTATGCCAACACGTAATGCGCGTAACGGGCATTTATTTATTACCACGGGTGTAGTAAAAATACGTAACGCAGTGCATAAAACAGATACAGGGCCACTTGACCCTGAGTGTGATTGCCATACGTGTAAAAACTATTCACGAGCTTATTTGCATCACCTTGATAAATGTAACGAAATTTTAGGTGCGCGACTAAACACAATTCATAACTTACGTTACTATCAACGTGTTATGGAAGGTTTACGTAATGCAATTAGCGAAGGTAAATTAGAAGAATTTGTACAAGATTTTTATGCTCGCCGAGGCCAAGATGTGCCAGAGTTAGCAGATATAAAAAATTAAACTTTAAAATTAAAGAGGAAGTATCATGAGTTTATTTATTTCAAATGCACACGCAGCAGCTGGTCAACCTGCGGCAGGCGGTGGTTGGGAAATGCTAATAATGTTAGCTATTTTCGGTTTGGTTTTTTACTTTTTAATCTACCGCCCACAAGCTAAGCGCGTTAAAGAGCACAAAAGCTTAATGAGTATGATGGCTAAAGGTGATGAAGTACTTACCCAAGGCGGTTTAGTGGGTAAAATTGTGAAAATTTCTGAAGAGAAAGATTTCATCGTTATCTCTTTAAACGAGCAAGCAGAAGTTACAGTACAAAAATCTGCAGTATCTGCAGTATTGCCAAAAGGCACAATGAAGTCGCTATAAAAATAATAAGGACGACCCCGTGTTAAACAAGTTTCCAGTTTGGAAGTATTTACTTGTTTTAGCTGTGGTAGCCATTGGCCTTTTATATGCCTCTCCAAACTTGTATGGTCGCGATCCGGCCATACAAGTTTCAGGTGCTAAAGGCGCTGATGTCGATCTCAGTGTTGTAGACAAAGTAAACGCAATCCTTAAAACAAATAATGTAACCGCTAAATCGACAATACTTGAAGATGGACAAATTTTAGTTCGTTTAAAAAATGTTGAAGAGCAACTTAAAGCGCATGACTTACTTCGTGATTCGCTGAGCGATGATTACATTTCTGCTATTAATATGGCACCTGCTCAACCAGCTTGGTTAAAAGCGGTTGGTGGTAACCCTATGAAGCTAGGTCTTGATTTAAGTGGTGGCGTACATTTCACCATGGAAATCGACATGGCAACAGCGGTTGATAACCAGCTTGAGCAAATGGAACAAGATTTTCGCAGTGACCTGCGCGAAGAAAAACTACGTTATCGTAGTGTTCGCCGCGTAGCAGGCTCCGATCGTATGCGTGTAGAAATGCGTACCGAAGAAGACAAAAATGCTGCAGAGAGTTTCTTAGAAACTCGCTACCCGCTAAATGTCTACATTGATGACAGCAGTAACGATAAAGCATTTTTTGCGACAATGAGTGAGCAAAAACTCAAAGAGATTCGTGACTACGCTATCAAGCAAAATGAAACGATTATTCGTAACCGTATCAACCAAATTGGTGTTGCAGAGCCTAACGTACAACGCCAAGGCGCTGAGCGTATTATTGTTCAACTACCAGGCATTCAAGATACTGCACGTGCTAAAGAAATTTTAGGCGCGACAGCAACACTTGAATTTCGTGAAGTAGACGAAAACGCAGATATTAGCGCTGCTGCCCAAGGTCGTATCCCAGCGGGTACTGAAATGATCATGAGCCGCGACGGTTACCCTGTTGTACTTAAAAAGCGTATTATTTTAGAGGGCAGCCATATTACGGGCGCGCAATCTGGCGCTGATGAATACCAACGTCCGCAAGTAAGTATTACGTTAGATAGCAAAGGTGGGGCAAAAATGAATGCCTTTACCAAGCGTGCTATTGGTAAGCGTATGGCAACGGTATTTATTGAGTACAAGCCATCAGGTAAAAAAGATGCAGATGGTAAAGCGCTTCCGCCTATTAAGGTTGAAGAAGTTATTAACGTAGCAACAATTCAAGCACGTCTTGATCGCTCGTTCCGTATTACAGGTATCGATAACCCAGCTGAAGCACATAACTTAAGTTTGCTACTTCGTGCAGGTGCGCTTGTAGCACCAATTCAAATTGTTGAAGAGCGCACTGTAGGTCCAAGTTTAGGTCAAGAAAATATTGAAGCGGGTATGACTGCGGTTGCACTTGGTTTTGCGTTTGTACTTGTGTTTATGCTTGTGTACTACAAAGGCTTTGGTATGGTTGCAAACCTTGCGCTTGCGGCTAACTTAGTACTAATTGTAGGTGTTATGTCTTTAATTCCGGGCGCTACACTTACGCTACCAGGTATTGCCGGTATTGTATTAACGGTAGGTATGGCGGTTGATGCTAACGTACTTATTTTTGAACGTATTCGTGAAGAGCTGGCCGATGGCCGTAGCCCTCAACAAGCGATTCATTTTGGTTACGATAGCGCATTTAGCACTATATTTGATGCCAACATCACGACACTAATTGCTGCCATTATACTGTTTGCAGTGGGCACTGGTCCGATTGCGGGCTTTGCAGTGACACTTGCGATTGGTATTTTAACTTCAATGTTTACAGCCATCGTTGGTACCCGTGCGGTAATCAACTTATTTGTTGGTGGTAAACGCATTGATAAACTTTCGATTTAAGGAGCAGACATGCAAATTTTAAGTTTGGGTAGTAGAACCCTTCGTTTCATGTCTCTTCGAAAAGTGGCTATGGGTTTCTCGACGCTACTAATTTTAGCGTCGTTTGCATCAATTTTTATCAAAGGCCTAAACTTTGGTTTAGATTTTACCGGCGGTACTGCGGTAGAAGTGGGTTTTTCACAACCGGCTGACCTTAAAAAAGTACGTGATGCACTAGCTGATAATGGTTTTGCTGATGCATCAGTGCAGCTATTTGGTTCAAGCCAAGAAATTTTAGTTCGCTTAGCACCACGCGGTAGCGATGTAAAAGCTGAAGTAATTGGTAACCAAGTAATCGATGCACTTAAAAAAGCAGACGACAGCGTAGTAATGCGCCGTATTGAATTTGTAGGCCCAAGTGTAGGTGAAGACTTAAAAGAGCAGGGTGGCCTTGCCATGTTAACTGCGCTTATTTGTATCTTAATCTACGTTGCGTTTCGTTTTGAATGGCGCTTTGCAGTAGGTGCGGTAGGTGCACTACTACACGATGTTATCATTACTGTGGGTTTATTTTCGGTATTAGGTTTAGAGTTTGATTTAACTATATTAGCGGCAATTCTTGCGGTAATTGGTTATTCACTTAACGATACGATTGTTGTATCAGACCGTATACGTGAAAACTTCCGTAAGGTACGCATTGACGATACGATAGAAATTATTGATATTTCACTTACACAAACACTTAACCGTACACTTGTAACATCAATCACGACTATTTTAGTATTGATTGCCTTGTTTGCATGGGGCGGACAAACCATTCATGGTTTTGCAACTGCATTACTGTTTGGTGTGTTTATTGGTACTTATTCTTCGATTTATGTTGCAAGCTCTGTTGCTATAGCAATGGGCGTAAGCAAAGAAGATTTAATACCTGAAGTAATTGAAAAAGAAGGCGCAGACCAAGACGCTATGCCGTAACTAGGTTTGTACTTAATAAAAACCGCTCTTATGAGCGGTTTTTTTATGAGCGCATTTTTTTGCGCAATAAAAATGTCATACACACTTGGTACTTTATTGCTCCAATCAAAATAGTTGTAAGGCAAATACGTGACGATTCAGCGCAAAGTATTAGAGTACATTTTAAAAAGCGGTGAAATAACAACGCTGTTTCAGCCTATTTTTGATATTAGTAATCAAGTTATTTTAGGTTACGAAGCACTTAGTCGAGGACCTAAAAATAGCCCGTTAGAAATGCCTAATACGTTATTTAAAGTTGCCCATGAGGAATGTTTAATTTCGGAGCTTGAATTACTATGTCGCTCTAAAGCGATTGAAAACTTTGTAAGGCTTAACCTACAAGGTAAATTATTTTTAAATGTAAGCCCTAAAACACTACTAGACCCTTGCCACCCTAAAGGGGAAACATTGCACCTAATAGAGCAATTTGGCTTAGCTGCTAACCGTGTAGTTATAGAGGTTACTGAGCAAGAAAAAGTAGATGATGGCTTCTTGTTATTAAAAACGATAGCCCATTACCGAGAGCTCGGTTTTACTATAGCAATAGATGATTTAGGCGCTGGGTATTCAGGGTTAAAGCAATGGTCTGAACTATGCCCTGATTTTGTAAAAATTGACCGCTATTTTATTGATCATTGTGATGAAAGCGAAGTTAAAAAAGAGTTTTTGAAATCTATTACTATTTTGGCCAGAGCTACTAATACTCAGGTTATTGCTGAAGGCATCGAGCGTCCAGAAGAGCTTACATTTGTAGAAAACTTAGGCATTAGTAATGTACAAGGGTTTTTACTCGAAAAGCCAAGCATAAAGCCAAGTGAAGATTTCAGCTCAGAGCAACTAAAAGCTCTTTCATTTACGCAATCAAACACATTGTTTGATCAATCTATGGCTATAGGTCGCTTATCGATTACGCAACTTGCAATAAGCAGCGACACTCGCTGTAAAGATGCGCATAAGCTCTTTGAGCAAGATAAATCACTCATAAGCATTGCAGTGTTAAATACTGAAAACCAGCCAGTAGGGTTACTTCACAGAGATCAATTAACAGAAGTTTTTGCAGCGCCCTATGGGCATGCTCTTTACGATAAACGCCCCGTTACTGCACTGATGGATAAGCAGCCCTTAGTCGTTGACGAAAATCAATTACTCGATACCGTAAGTAAGCAAATAACTGAGCAGGACTTTGATATACGCCGCCATATAGTGATAACCAGAGAAAACGCTTATTTAGGGTTAGCGCCGCTTCGCGATATTTTAAAACACATAACCGAAGAAAAAATACGCCATGCACAACACGCTAATCCACTGACTATGCTCCCTGGTAATGTGGCAATTAATGAAGCTATAGAGCAGCGATTAAAAGGTAGTAATCCGTTTTCACTCGCGTATATAGACTTAAATCATTTTAAGCAATTTAATGACTTATACGGCTACGCTAGCGGCGACAGTGTAATTAAACTATTAGCTGATGTAACAGTGCAAGCGTGTAAAAATAGTGCTAACTTTGTAGGACATATAGGTGGCGATGACTTTATGGTGGTGTTTGATCAGCACAACGCGGTTGATATATGTAATACCATTATTGAGCAATTTCAACTCCAGTCTCGTATATTTTTTACATCTGAGCACATAAAGAGCGAAGGGTATTGGGCCACAAATCGTGAAGGAGAAAAGCAATTTGTGCCGCTACTAACGTTATCGATTGGCTTAGTTGAGCCTGATTTACAACAATGTAAAAACAGTCACCAAGTTGCAGCACTCGCAACTGATGCTAAAAAAGAAGCCAAACGTTATCGCCATAGTTATTTGTTTATTTGCAAACGTAAAGGGCCTGCGCCCGCAGTGGTGCGCCTAGCAAGCAATAAGCAGGTAATTTAAATAAAAATAGGTAATTATTATGTTGCCAATAAAAATCTCGACCAGTGTACTTGGTCTGCTTGCAAGTTTTGCACTTATGGCGCAAGAGCAAATAATTAATGTAGCCCAAAAGCAAGATACTCAAAACGCACGAGAAGAGTACTTAAGTGAGCTACTGGTACGTGCACTTGAGAGTGTTAACTATCCTGGGGTTATTAGGATGACTCCCATATCAGATCAGCAAAAACGTAAGCTCATAAACCTAAATGATAACGAACTAGATATGTATTGGAGTATGAGTAGTCCAGAGCGAGAGGCACTTGCTTTAGCTATTAAAATACCACTATTTAAAGGTTATATAGGAAAGCGGGCTTTACTCACTAATAAACAAAACGTAGCACGCTTTAAAGACGTAAAAACCCTAGAGCAGCTAGGAGAGTTTTCAGCAGTGCAGGGTCACAACTGGCCAGATACAAGAATAATGTCCTATAACGGCTTACGTGTAAGGCCGCTTACCAATTACCAAGCCATGTTCACTTTAACGAGCCGTGGGCGAATAGATTACTTTCCTCGCTCGTTTATTGAGGTTAATTCTGAGCTTATTGAAAACAAACAAAGTAACTTAGTCGTTGTGCCTGATTTATATATAAGCTACCCAACGGGTATTTATTATTTTGTGACTAAGAGTAAACCCGAATTGGCAAAGGCAGTAGAGGAGGGCTTAATATTAATGCAGACAAACGGCGAGTTTGATGCATTATTTAATGAATACTTCGCAAAGGATTTAAATACACTACCTTATACAAAAGGTAAAACAATAGAGATTAAGCTCGATAACCCTTATTTTTAGGCACAAAAAAAGGAGCCTAGGCTCCTTTTTAGTATGCTATTAATAGCATTTAATTAGCGAAGTAACGACTCAGTTAATACTGGACGAATTTCGCGGATAATTGCTTGAGTCAGTTTTGGTGAACCACAGATAATATTGCCGCTGTGGTTATAGTTATTACCACCGGCGAAATCTACAACCATACCGCCCGCTTCTTTAACCATTAGTTCGCCCGCAGCAGAGTTCCAAGGTTTTAAACCAATTTCAAAAAATCCATCAACACGGCCAGCTGCAACGTATGCCATATCTAAAGCAGAACAACCTGCACGGCGAATATCAGCAGTGTGTACAAACAATGCTTTAAACGCTTCAGTGTATGCATCCATGTGGTTTTTGTTTTTGAAAGGGAAACCAGTAGCAAGTACAGTGCCTGCAAGAACCGTAGTTTTGCTAACGCGTAGACGTTTACTGTTTAACTGAGTGCCTTGACCGCGAGATGCAGTGAAAAGCTCACCACGAATTGGATCATAAATAACAGCTTGGTCTAAACGACCTTTAACTTTAAGTGCGATAGAAACCGCGTAATGAGGGATACCTTTGATGAAGTTAGTTGTTCCATCGATAGGATCTACAATCCATTGGTAATCATCATCCTTTCCTTTATGCTCACCTAGTTCTTCACCAACAATTGAGTGAGTAGGGTAAGACTGTAAAATAGTGTCACGAATTACGGCTTCGGCTTCTTTATCAATGTTAGTTACTAAGTCGTTAGCGCCTTTTTGTTGCACTTCAACTTTTGATAAATCTTCACTTGCGCGAAGTAAAATTTTGCCTGCGTTGCGCGCAGCGCGAACCGCAATGTTTAACATTGGATGCATGGTATTACCTTTGGGTTGTAAAAGAACGTTTATATATTTCAGCCGGCGTATTTTAGCGACTTTTGCCATAAAGTAAACAATAAACCCCAAATACTTGTGTTTGTTTTTTATACAAGATTGAAAAGTTTATATATTTTTAAAAAATAATTATCTGCATTTAAATAAATTAATTTTAAATAACACTTTACCTAAAGTTAACTTGAGGTTTTATCGTGCTCCTAACTTAACTGATAGGATAACATTATGTATTTAGAGCACGTAAACTTAGTCGCGAGTGATATAGATAGTATGCTTACATTTTATCGCGCTGTATTTCCACATTGGTCGATTAGAAGTGAGGGCAGAGGCGATTGGCATGGAAAACCAAGACGCTGGGTACACTTTGGAGATGACACGCATTACATTGCGATAAGCAGTCATGGTGAAGGTGAAAACAGAAACTTATCGGGCCATCAAATTGGTTTTGCACACTTTGCTTATGTAACTAATAATTTAAGCGCAGTAGTAATGCGCTTAAATAAAGTGGGTTTTACTCTAAGCAAGCAAGGTAACGAGAATCCTTTCAGAAAGAATGTCTACTTTATTGATCCTGCAGGGTTTGAAGTTGAGTTTGTAGAGTATTTAAGTGATATACCAAGCGAGCGAAATAACGATTTATAATAAAATACTAAGCAGCACGCTAAAGTGCTGCTACTCAATTATAGTGAGCGATTATTATTACCCGTGCCAAACTGGGTTTTTAGCTCATTTGCAAAGCTCATAAATTTTTCTTTAATTGTGCGCTTTATTTTTACCTCAACCGAGCCCATTACTGCCTTTCCTTCAATATGAATTGTAGGGCCTTGGCGTTTGTTAAGCGACACAGATTTATTTTCAAGGCTACTTAAAATACAAAACATTTTAGACACTACATTGACATGCTCTGGTACGTAAATTTCATCGCTACCAAAAATACAGTTAACGTGAATAGTTACATTTTGATGCGCAAAAATAGCATCGGTAAAATCAAGCACCACCGATCCCATAAAGTTACTCAAATATATATTTTTTGGCACAACCCACTGACCACTTCGCTCGTTAGATCCTAAAATACTGCGTAATGTAAAATCATCATCACTGTTTTGCTGTGCACTATAATGTGGTGTAAATTGCGATTGTTTTTCTGCTTTATATTGCTGATCGGTATTAAGTGTTAAGTCTTCTACTAAGGCTAGCAGAGCTTCGTTATTAGGTGCATCCATCGCATTATCTAAACGTCTTTCGAATGCATCAACAGAAATAACACCATGACTGTAATTATAAATTAATTGATCAATCACTTGTTCGCGTACTTGCTCTATTGGGCGGTCTTCAACTTTTACAGACATGAGTTATTCCTTATTATATTTACTATTGATACTGCTCTTGTAGTTAGGCTGCAAACCGCGTACCAAATATAATTTCATTAATTATCAATTGGTTATTTTTTAACGGTGTTTTTTGTTTTGTTATATTAACGATAGATTAACCAAAAGAGCAATTATCTAGCTATTTTCACTATTTGAGAAAGTTTTACCGAGTAGCCTGTAAATAGTTACACAAACATAGATAAGGTTTTATCTTTTAATTAATTCAAGCCTTTGAATTTTAAGTATAAATAAAGTTGGCCTGAAGCTCGCATTAGTTAAAGTGTCTTTAATCAAAAGGAGAAAGATTATGAAAACATTTAACAAATCTATTATCGCAGCTCTAGTTCTTGGTACTACGGCTATGGGTGCCCAAGCAAACAGCTGGGAAAACGAAAGTAAAGATGCTTGGATTGATGGTAAGGCAGAAACCGTTCTACTTATGAACACTAATCTAAACAACTTTGACATTAACACTGATGTAAAAAATGGCAAGGTAGTACTTACAGGTAAAGTTAATAGCGAACTCGATAAAGAGCTAGCAGAAGAACTTGTACTTAGCCTAGATGGTGTAACTGATGTTGATAACAGCCTTACTGTTGTTAAAAGCATGGACACCGAAGATAAAAACAACGACATGATGGACGATGATGATAACGACCTAACGGACGCTAAAATCACCACTGTAATCACAACTCGCTTCCTGTTTGACTCAGAAGTAGGTGGTACAGACATTGATGTTGATACCGACAACGGTGTGGTAACTCTGAATGGCTCTGTAGAGTCTGAAGCTGAAAAGCAACTAGCAGTTAAAATTGCTAAAAATGCTGAAGATGTTCGCGACGTAGTTGATAAACTAGCTATTGTTGCTGAATAATACAGTATAGTTAAGGCCCAGTAATACTGGGCTTTAAGTCTTTTCAATGTTTAATTTAAATGGAGTTTGATCATGGATATTATTCGTATAATACTTTCGGTTTTATTACCGCCATTAGGTGTGTTTTTGCAAGTTGGCTTAGGTATGCATTTTTGGTTAAATATTCTATTAACACTGCTAGGTTATTTCCCAGGGTTAATACATGCAATCTACATTATTGCGAAAAAATAATGACAGATTATATATTGTGTAAGCCGACTACTGAGGTTTAGCTAAATACTTTAGTACCGATCGGCTCACAATATTAGTTTTTAGAGAGTTTTTAGATTAAATCCATTTTTTAAAACTCTTCAACCCATTAATTCACTTCCTTAACTCACTCCCAATATTATTTTAAAACTATACTTATTGTTTACTAATAAGCTTTCCAGCTAACAGTCGCGCTCAGATTCTGATTTGATGCCATTTAGGAAATCTTCAACATTAGTGTGTTTATACATCTATAATATACAATCAAATACCTTATTATTTAGTGACAATATTACCTTCACTTCTAGTGTTATCATTAAACTAGGTTTTTAGGCATGTTGAGGTAGTTAATTGAATATTCGACTTATAATGTCAGGCGTTGTGTCATTCATTTTTTATTTTAGTTGGGCCTTCTGGGCAAATAGTGCGGCAGACATTGCTAAATCGGTCACTTTTCAAGCTGCATTAGTGCAAGGGTTGTATAGTGGATTTGTAACGCTGTTTTTTACCTTTATTTTAGAAAAGGTCGTCAACAAGTATAAGTTTAGTTATGTAACGCTTGCGTTCGTAACTCCAATTATTTGTATGTTTCATTCTAAAACACCACAAAACGTCGCAATACGACAAAGTTTTAATAATGCAATTAACTCTAGCGCCTCGTATTTAAGTAATAAAAAAAAAGCAGGCGTACTTTTTGCGCCTATTATTCCGATTACTGTTCAATCGAGCTTAGTGATTATGGTGAATGTAGTTAATCAGACACCTAATCTGGCACTGACAGTAGCCCCAAGCATATTTTTTACAGCCTTGTATGCCTACACATATATGTTAGCTTTGCTTAAAAAGTAGAGGGTTAAATATAAAAGACTATATGGGATAGGTTTTGTTTATAATTTAATGCAGTGAATAGCACGGTAAATATCTTACATTTTATGTTTATGCCCACTTAAAAGATTACTATTTAAGCAGTTAGCTTGTTGATTGTTAAAATAAAGGTTTTTGGTAGTGACAAGCACCTAAAAAGTTTTTATACTGCAACCCGCTTTAGTCGCTCTGTGACTGAACGCTTCAAAAATTAACTGCCTAGCAGTTATATAAAGTTGGCCCCTTAGCTCAGTTGGTTAGAGCACACGACTCATAATCGTTAGGTCCCCAGTTCGAGTCTGGGAGGGGCCACCACTTTTACAAATTTCCCAAGTAAATATCTATCCAAATTATTTAAAGCTACATTAATTTAATATTGTGTAATTTTTATTCTTTAGTTACCCCTAAGAATAAACGTAATCTAAATAAAGTTAATCCATAGATTAAGCTAAGCTTTCTTAAATTTGGAATAGTGCGAATGCACTATTAAATTCCAGCGTTAGATCAGATGCTTTGCTTTATAAGTGACAGTGATCAGCATTTAATGTCAGAAGACAAAAAAGCCCCTATTGGGGCTTTTTACTTACTAGTGTTTACTTTTATTGCTCAAAGCTACAAGAGTTAACTAATTTTTACGGTATATCTCATGCTCAATATCGTAAATATTTACGCTTAGACTGTCTGATGCTCTGCAATATGTTTTTAAACATGAAAGTAGCAGTTCGCTTAACATTTGTTTTTGCTCAATTGAGCGTCCTGCCAAAATATGTACCGCGATATGTATAAACCCTGATTTTCCTGCGCCAAGTTGATATTGCTGATAAGCAATAGCACGTGTTTTTATGGTTTCTAATTCAAACAAGTTACTTTCGAAAGCGGTTGTATGAATTTTTTCTACCAGTACTTGAGGTAAAACGGGGAGGTCTTCTGAGTGTTCAATAATAATGTGCGGCATTTAGGCGTTTCCTATTATGAGTTACTGCATGAGCGAGAGGTAATTGTATCAAATACAAGAGGGGTCACTAAACCCTGAGCTATCTAAAATCTTTACTTTAAACTAATTTAGTCGTATTTATTTTTGATGTTAGTATAAAAACAAACAGGTGAACCTTCGCTTAGTAACTTATCTACTAAGTTACCTATATATTGATTAAGGATAAGTATGAAATTACCACAAAAATTTAAACGTTTAGCTTTACTTGCAGGTGCAATTGTTACGTTAAGTGCTTGCTCTGACGATGTTGCTTCGGTAAGCCTTGGGTTATTTACAACTAAAGATGTTGTGGTGAATTCGCAGCAAGATCCTATTGTTGAGGGCGTTACTTGTCATATTAGTCATATAGAGGCTAATTTAGATTTTTCAGATCCCTCTGATATGTCTATAGCGTGTCGTCAAACGGGGCCAATTACAGCGCAGCAGCTACAAAAAATAGACCGTAGCAAATCGGGCGAAGTGATCTTTAAATCATCTAAAAGTATATTATTTAAATCACTAAAAGTACGTCGTATTTACGATGCTGAAAATCGTACTTTATTGTACTTATCGTACTCAACTAAAGAGTCCAGTGGAAGCCACCACCATGCGCTATCAACAGTGCCGCTATACAATACTCAAGCGTGGGACTGGGCGCTTACACAAAAAGACTAAGTTAGCACCTACGTAAGCACCTAAACTAAAACCTAAAAGAGCACACTATGTTAGCTTTATTTAAATCAAAGCCATTATTAGAGCAGCAAGAACAGCAATGGCTTATTGATACATTTATTTGGGCTGTAGAAAACTTTGATGCTGAGTTTTTTACAAAGCACACTCAAATAATACTGCCAACGGCCACTTTTTTCCCTGATTCGGTATCGAGCATTGAAGAAATGGCGAGTAATGTTTTTAACCGCGTTACTAATTACGCGGGTATGAACGCATGGCCTATCCAACTAGTTGCACCGCAGCAATTACAACCGCAAGTTTTTCCACACTTTGAATTTAGCAATGAAATACGTGGCGAAGGCAGCCATCTAATTGTGCCGCCAAGCCATACGATTAATATTTCTTTTAATCCTAACCAGATTAATCAGCCACAAGATTTAGTGGCTAGTTATGCAGGTACTCTGGCCACCATACTTATTCATCACGTTGGGGTGCTACCGCCAGGTGGTAGGGAGTATTTACCACAAGCTGCTGATGCACTTGCTTGTTTTTTAGGGTTTGGTGTGATGATGAGTAATACGGTGTATCAGTTTAAAGGCGGGTGTGGCTCTTGCTATAACCCATACGCTAACCGTGAAGCTAAGTTAAGTGAAACGCATACGGTATTTATGCATGCCCTAATTAGTTACTTTAAAAACGATAAAGTGTCTAAAAAGCATTTAAAGCCGCATTTACGTGGCCAGTTTAAAAAAGCACAAAAAGAAATTAAAGCATTGGTAAATAACTCGGCCAACCCGCTGTTATTAGCTTATTCGCCAAACTAGCAAGGATCTGCGTGGAATACTTAGATGAATTTTTACTGATTGTTATTGCTCATTTTTTTGCAGTAGCAAGCCCAGGGCCTGACTTTGCCGTAGTACTTAAGCAAAGTGTGCAACAAGGAAGGCGCAATGCATTGTGGACAAGCGCAGGTGTTGGCGCTGCTATTTTACTGCACGTTGCCTATTGTGTTTTAGGTGTTGCGCTTATTTTAACGCAATCGCCTAGTTTATTTATGGCGCTCAAGTACCTTGCTGGTGCATATTTAGCTTACTTAGGCGTACAAGCTCTTAGAGCTGCAAAACCGCCTGCAAGTAATGAAGGCGAGGCTGTAAAAGATGTTGAAAACAAAACCGTTCAAGAGGAACCCGTTTGGGTGGCTTTTAGGCGCGGCTTTTTCACCAATGCATTAAACCCAAAAGCCACGTTATTTTTTATGTCGTTATTTACACTCGTGATTAGCCCAACAACACCTACTAGCATACAGGTCGGCTACGGCGTGTATATGGCATTGGCTACTTGGGCGTGGTTTTCAATGCTTTCAATGATGCTTTCTCGAGATAATGTAAGGGGCTTTTTCCAACAACGCGGTTATTGGTTTGACCGTGGAATTGGCATTATTTTAATTGCACTTGCAGTACGTGTTGTTATTTAACTTATTCAAAAAGCGCAGGAGATAAAAATGCCGCTATATAATTTTTCATTTGGTTCTAATATGTCATCTAATCGTTTGTTAGCGCGCTTGCCCAATGTAAAGCGTGTAGGAACTGCGGTACTTAAAGGCTACGAGCTTACTTTTGATATGCTATTTAAAGATGGCTCAGGTAAATGCAGTATTTGTCCAAGCGATAAAGAAGATGCATTGGTTTACGGCGTTATTTATGAGCTCAATGAAGAAGAAAAAGCTATTTTAGATGGTATTGAGGGCGTAGGTTACGATTGTGTAGATATAGCCCCAACGCTTTTAACGGGTGAGACTGTAGCCGCACATTGTTATATAGCTAATACCCATGACAGCGATGTACTGCCATATGATTGGTACATAAAACACGTTCATCGCGGTTCACTTGAAGCGGGCGTACCAAAAGAATACAGTGATGCCATATTAAATCGCGCACAAAAAAGCGACACCAATCAAGAGCGCGCAGCAATTGAATTTGCAGTTCATCAAAAATAATAAAATAGGATTGATATGAAATTAACCAAACTTGCCGCAATTGCACTATTAGCAGGCACTACGTTTAGCAGCTGGGCACAAGTTGATACCAACAAAATTGACGACGTAATTAAAGCGTCAATGGCACGTTTTGACGTACCCGGTATGGCAGTTGCCATTGTTGAAAACGATAAAGTAATATTTGCTAAAGGCTTTGGTGTAACTAATCTCGATACCAACAAAAAAGTAAACAAAGACACTTTATTTGGTATTGCTTCAAACACAAAAGCATTCACTACTGCGGCACTGGCAAAGTTGGTTGATGAAGGTAAATTAAGCTGGGATGACCGCGTAATTGATCATTTACCAGAGTTTAGATTGTACGATTCGTACGTAACACGCGAAATGCGTATTCGTGACTTATTAAGTCATCGCAGTGGGCTAGGGCTTGGGCAAGGCGATTTAATGATTTGGCCAAGCACGGATAAGCCCGTTGATGAAATTTTAGCGGGATTACAGTATTTAAAACCAGCGAGCAGCTTTCGTAGTAAGTACGCTTATAACAACTTGATGTTTGTTACCGCTGGCGAAGTGGTTGCACGTGTGTCGGGTATGAGCTGGAACGATTACATCGAAAAAAATATATTACAGCCGCTACACATGGACAACTCACGCGCAGGTTTTTCACGCATCCCAAAAAGCAACACTAACTGGGCAACAGGTCATATTCCTATGGATGGCTCACTTCATCCCTTTTTTGTGAACTACCTTGAGGACTTTAGAGGCGCAGGTGCCATTGCTTCAAGTGTAAGCGACATGAGCCAATGGCTTCGTACGCAATTAGCGGGCGGTAAAATGCCAAGTGGCGAGCAGCTGTTTAGCGAAAAGCAACAAGCGCAAATGTGGCACCCACATATTACGTCTATGGCGTCTAAAAGTGCGTTTGAATCGTATCATCAGCAGTTTAGGGGTTATGGGTTAGGTTGGAGTATTGAAGACTACCACGGCTTTAAAAAGCTAGGTCATGGCGGTGGTATTTTAGGAATGGTATCGCAAGTTACTTTATTGCCAGAGAAAAACCTCGGTATTGTTATTTTATCTAATCAACAAGCTTTTGGTGCACTTTCGGCAGTAACCCATGAAGTACTTGAAGATGCACTTGAGCTCGAAGATAAAGACTGGGTAGAGGATTTAGCTAAAAGTCATTTTGAAGGTAAACAACACGCGTACGCTAATGCAAAACCAGAAGCCCCCGCCGACTACCAACCACAATTACCAAACATTAATTACACCGGTACATTACATGATGATTGGTATGGCGATGTAATTATTGAGCAGCTTGATAGTAAATTGCATATTGATTTTACGCATACCAAGCGCTTAAAAGGCACACTTGAGCATTACACTGGTAATACATTTATAGTTAAGTGGGATGAAAAACTGCTTGAAGCGGATGCGTTTATTCGTTTTGAAATGAGCTCACAAAACCGTGTAAACAGCGCTAAAATGCGTGCAGTATCAACACAAGTTACCGACTTTAGCTTTGACTTTAGAAACCTACATTTAAAAGCAAAATAGCTAATAATATTGATATTCAAGGTATCGATATTTAAAGTATTGATATAAACCAAAGTCGCAAAGCCACCCATCGGTGGCTTTGCTATATTAAGTTTTTACACCTTGTAAGGGACTTTTTATGCGTACCGCTGTTATTTCTCATCCTCATTGCCGTAAGCATAAAATGATAGACGACCACCCCGAGTGCCCAGAGCGTCTAGATGCCATAACCGATAGATTACTTGCCAGCGGCGTAGATGTTGGCTTAACACACCTACAAGCACCCAAGGCCGAGCGTGAACATTATTTACTTGCTCACGATGAAGCTTTACTTAAACACGTAGAAAATACGCTACCAACAGAAGGGCTCGCTAATTTAGATGGCGATACGTGGCTGTGCCCCGATTCGTTTAAAGCGATTGAGCGGGCAGTAGGTGCAGGATTGTTAGCGGTTGATGAAATACTTGCCGATAAACTCGATGCTGCTTTTTGCTCAGTGCGCCCGCCAGGGCATCACGCTAATAAAAACTCATCATCTGGGTTTTGTGTGTTTAATAACTTAGCTATTGCTGTTAAGTACGCACAAAGCAAAGGGGTTAAGCGCATTGCTATTGCGGATTTTGATGTACACCACGGTAATGGTACGCAAGATATTTTTATTGATGACGAAAATGTACTGCTTTGTTCGTTATTTCAGTATCCGTTTTATCCAAATACAGCGGTTAAAAATAATAGCCATATAGTTAATTCACCTCTGCCAATTGCCAGTAATGGCGACGATTTAAAAGAGGTGTTTACTGGGCAATGGCTACCAAAATTAAAAGCGTTTAAACCTGAATTACTTTTTATAAGCGCAGGGTTCGATGCTCACCTAGAAGATGATATGGCAAGCTTAAAATTTGTTGAAGATGACTATATTTGGCTTACCGAGCAACTATGTGGCGTTGCTAAAGAGGGCGGTTGTAAAGGGGTTATTTCGTATTTAGAAGGTGGCTATGCGCTATCAGCTTTAGGTCGCAGTGCTGTAGCGCATATAAAAGTGCTTACTGAGGTTTAAATAAAGAGAGTGTTTATAGCCCTAGTAAATCAAACGCCTGCGCAGTACTTAGGGTTTTGATTTTACCAAGGCAGCATTGTCCTTCATTTAATAAGTAAGCTGTAACAAGCTGTGCTAGTTGCTCGCCATTCAATTTAGGGCAAACAGTGCCTTGTAAATTAAGGTAGTCACCTTGCTTGTTAAGTACTCGCACATCGCTTAGCTCACTTTGCGTAACGCTGTGCAAGCACTCTTGTTGCTCTTGTTGGTTATGGGCTATCTCAAGCTCATTATAAATAACCAATAATTGTGGGTAGCTGTTTAACATGGCCCGTTAGCCTACGGTTACTTCATAAGACGTAAATTTACGTATATTAATAACGCCTTTTTCAAAGATTAAGTACTGACCTTTAATACCTTGTAAAACACCACTTACAACAGGGTCTTTATCAAAGTTAAATGAGCTGATTTTTGTTGGGTATTCGGTTACTGGAAAGTTTAAATCAACCACATCTTCATCAAGTTGCTCTATTGCTGTTGCGCCAAATAATTCACTGAGCTCGTTTAGCTTTTCACTAATTTGTGGGATCAGCTCGGCTGCCGCTGCTTTTAAGTCAATTGCGTCGTTTTGACCTTTTAGCATATTGCGCCAATTAGTTTTGTCGGCAATAAATTCAGCCAATGCAACTTCTACTAAACCAGATTGCAGGCGAGTTTGCACTTTAAAAATAGGTAATGCCTGAGTGGCGCCTTGATCAACCCAGCGAGTCGGTATTTGTGTGTGGCGGGTAATACCTACCTTTAAACCTGAGGTGTTAGCGAGATACACATAGTGTGGGATCATGCAGTTTTCTTCGCCCCACTGCGGCTCTCTGCAAGTGCCTTGATCGTAGTGGCAGGTTTCTGGTTTCATTATGCACATATCGCAACTAGCAAGCTTGCGCATACATACAAAACAGTGACCTTGAGAATAGCTTTTTTTGGTTTTTTTACCGCAGTTAGAACATAAAATAGTGCCACTAAAGGTAAGCGTAAGCTCCTTACCTATAAATGCATTTAAGTCTACTAAGTGTTCACCTACAGGTAAGTGATATTGTACTGGTTCGGTTAAGCTCGATTTTAGTTTACGCAGTGTGCCTTGCATCTTTACTTGGCCCCTAAAGATGTTAAAAAGAGGAGTCTAACATTTTTAAGCTATATTGGCTTTTTAAGAAGTGTAAATAGTCGGTGTAAGGCAGTGCTTTTGCGTATAAATAACCTTGGGCGGAATCAGCGTTCATATCTTTGAGCAAGTGATGGATTTCTTGGGTTTCTACCCCCTCAATTGTTATTGATAAATTGAGGTTATGCGCCATATCAATGGCTGTTTGTACAATAACTTGGTGAGTTGGGTTGTTAGGCAAATCAAAAACAAATGACTTATCTATTTTAAGCTCACTAAAGTGATAATTAACTAAGTAGCTAAGTGACGCGTAGCCTGTCCCAAAGTCATCCAGTACCACTTTAATACCTAATGCGGTTAACTCATCAACTAACTTTATAAGTGCATCTTGACTATCTACGAAGGCCGATTCGGTTAGTTCAAATTTAAGTAAGTGTGCCGGCACTTGGTATTTAATTAAAATATTTTCTACTTTTTCGGCTAAATTATTTATGGTTAAGTTTTTAGCACTTAAATTTACGCTAATTGTGTGCTCGTTATAGCCATTTTTAGTAAGCTCAACTATGTCTTTACAAGCTTGCTCTATTACCCACAGTGTTAGCTCGTTAATAATACCTGTGTGTTCAGCAAGTATTATTAGCTCTTCAATTGATAAGTTGCTGTAAGTTGGGTCGGGCCAACGTAATAAAGCTTCAGCACCACTTACGTGGTTACTTAATAAGTTTATTTGAGGTTGGTAATAAAGCGCCAGTTGATTTGTTTTGATTGCTTGTTGCAGCTTAGCGGCTAGAGCAACGTCCATCATCAGATTATTACCGTTTGACGATGACCCAACTTGATTAACGCTACCTTTTGCTTTTTTAAGCGCTAAATAACCACGCTTTAACCAATATTCAAAGTCGTTAGTCTTGCCTGCACTACTAATACCTATACTGTAACTAAGTTGCAGGTTTAGCCCTTTAATTTCATATTGTTTTGGTAGGCTACTAATTATTTTAGTCAGTAGTGCTTCTAGCATTTCTTGGTTTTGTGTTTTTGTAGAAATACAGGCAAATACACCACTGCTTAAATCGGCTAAGCGAGGACTGGTGTTTAAATCTGTTTCGAGGTTTGTAAATTCACGTTCATGGCTGAGTTCTAATTCAAGCTCTTTGGCTATATGCTTTATAAGTGTGTAGCCCTGAGAAGAGGTAATAATCGTATTGAGTGAATTAAAGTGACGTATTTTTATTAAACACAACGTTGTTGAGCGGTTTTGGCTCTGTAGTGCCATAAATGCTTGTTTTAGCTTGGAGCTATTAAGTAATCGTGTTTGTTGTGTATGCGTGGCATGATAAAGCGCACGTTCTCGCTGATACCTTACCCTGTCTGCTAATGCCATCGCCATTAAAATAACTTCACACAAAATAGCGACTAAAAAGGCATGGCGGGTTGCAAAGGTATACGGTAAAACACCAGTGAGTTCCATAGGCTGAATTGCCGCACCAAAAATTAGCGGTATCCATGATAAAACATAAAACTTAGCCCACCTAAAACCACTGCGTAACTTGTTATATATTAAAATAATACAAGTAATATAAAGAAGTACCATTACACCAAAAAATATAGGAGCCGCTATATTTTCAGGAATAAACAAGCTACATACAGCAAGAGTAAACATTAGCCAAAGTAGAGCTATGCTCATTTTGTAACGCCAACATTTATCTTTATGATAGCGCAAAAACATGGTGCAAAAAGCAAGGGTGAAAAAGGCGACCCCATAATTACTAAATACAATTTGTTCGTGAATAAAGAGCTGCCATTGCTTAGGCCATAAATAAAAACCAAAGCCCAGTACTGCACCCATTAGCGTAATAGCGCTGACGATGTAGCCAATATAAATTAAATAAACACGGTCTTTTATACCAAAATAAAGCACCAAGTTGTAAAGCGCAGCCATCAATAGCACGCCTACAAAAATACCCCAGATCCCAGTTTGAGATCGCACTAAGTCAATAAACTCTTTATCACGATACAAGTTTACAGGTGTTTTACTTATGCCGATTGTGTCTATTTTTATTACTAGGCGTTGTGATGATTTTCTTTCTACTAAAAAGCGAATATGCGGTACGCTGTATTCAAACAAAGAGAGGGCTTCTTCTTTATCGCCGAGTTTGTATGTTTCAACTAGTTTGTTATTTTTATCGAGGCGATAAACCGTAAGGTGATCGACCATAGGGTTGTCAAAATGTGCCACAACATTTTGCTTGTTAAGACTTTTATTTTCTAAATCAAGAAACAACCAATAATTTTGTTGGCTAAAGCTCCATGGAACATCTGAAAATGGTTGATGAGTAAGTAATTCAGGTTGGTTAATGATGGTATCGAATGTTTTAGTTTTGGTTTCGTCAATATAGTAGGCGTAATCGAGGTACATTGGAGCCGTTTTATCAATTGTATATCGTGTAGGCACGACGAGGTTTGATGCCAATGTACTGATTATAAAAAATATAAAAATCAGTATGGCAACAGCAATTGCATGGTAACGTAAAGTTCTTAGTTCCAACGTTAATTTACTTTTAAAAAACCTTTTAATTAGTGTAGCACTAAAAAAGCGCAGGGAAACTGCGCTTTTTTAGTTAAATTAATTGGTTATACCAATGAATAGGTATTATAGGCTATTGCTCGCGTGCAATAGCACGGTAAGCTATATCTGTACGATATTCCATACCATCCCAGCTAATTTGTTTAACAAGCTCATAGGCGCGTTGCTGCGCTTGCGTAACAGTGTTACCAAGTGCTGTTGCGCATAATACGCGACCGCCTGCGGTTACAACGTCATTGCCACTTTGTTTAGTACCCGCATGAAACACTTTTTCACCTGCAGGGTAATCCACTTTTAGCCCCGAAATAGCGTCACCTTTAGGGTAATCACCAGGGTAACCTTTAGCGGCAAGTACAACACCAACGGCTGCGCGTGGGTCAAACTCAATTGTTGTTTTATCAAGTTCTACACGGTTAGCAGCTTCAATCAATTCAACCAAATCTGATTGCAAACGTAGCATCATTGGTTGAGTTTCAGGATCGCCAAAGCGACAATTGTACTCAATTACTTTAGGGGTGCCTGTTTCGTCAATCATTAAACCTGCATATAAAAAGCCGGTGTACGGATGGCCTTCGCTTGCCATACCTTCTACCGTAGGGTAGATCACTTCGTTCATAATACGCTGGTGGATTTCATCAGTAACAACTGGCGCGGGTGAGTATGCACCCATGCCACCCGTGTTAGGACCCGCATCGCCATTGTAAGCGCGTTTATGATCTTGACTGGTTGCAAATGGTAATACGTTTTTACCATCAACCATTACGATGAAAGACGCTTCTTCACCGTCTAAAAACTCTTCAATAACAACACGACTTCCCGCATCGCCAAAAGCATTACCCGCAAGCATATCGCGAATCGCTTCTTCGGCATCGGCCTCCGTCATGGCTACAATTACGCCTTTACCCGCAGCCAAACCATCTGCTTTTACAACAATTGGTGCGCCTTTCTCTTTTAAATAAGCAAGGGCAGGCTCAATTTGTTCAAACGTTTGGTAGTCGCCCGTTGGGATTTTATGACGTGCTAAAAAGTCTTTAGTAAACGATTTCGAACCTTCAAGCTGAGCTGCGCCCGCCGTTGGTCCAAAAATAGCCATGTTATTTTCACGAAACTTATCAACAACACCCAGTACTAACGGTATTTCTGGACCTACAATAGTAAGCTCTACCTTATTTTGCTGTGCAAAACTAAGTAAACCATCTAAGTCGTCAACGTTTATAGCTACGTTTTCAAGTTTTGGTTCAAGTGCAGTACCTGCATTACCAGGGGCTACAAATACAGTATTTACTTTGGTGTTTTGAGCGGCTTTAAACGCAAGTGCGTGTTCGCGGCCGCCGCTGCCAATGACTAAAACATTCATGGCGAAAATTCCTATTTAAAGCGGTTTCTTAAATTTCAGCGTCATGCGATCGCTTTCACCAATGGCTTTATATTTGTCAGCATCTTGTTCGCCGAGTCTTAAGCTTGGTGGTAGCGTCCATACACCTTTAGGGTGATCGGCTGTATCTTTTGGATTTGCATTTATTTCACTGCTTGCTACTAATTCAAACCCAGCTTGTTCAGCAAGGCCTACTACGTAGCTCTGCTTCATATAGCCTGATGTTTTTTGATCTTCATCAGCACGCTCTTCAGCTAAACGGTGTTCAACTAAACCTAATGTACCGCCTGGTTTAAGGGCTTTATAAAAAGCTTGGAATGCACTTAATGCACCGCTTTTATCTTTGCCCATATACCAGTTATGTACATTACGAAATGTTAAAACCATATCGGCACTGCCAGCTGGCGCAATATCTAAATGTGTTACAGGTGCAAACTCAGTAATTTTAACGCTACTAAAGCGCTCATCTTCAGCTACTTTTTGTTTAAAGCCTGCAAGAGAGCGTTGGTAGTAGCCAACTGATGAATCAGCAGGAAAGTGCGCGGCATAATAAGTGCCTTGTTCTTTTAATGCTGGCGCTAAAACTTCACTATACCAACCACCACCGGGTGCAATTTCAACAACTGTCATGGTTGGTTTAAAGCCAAAAAATGCAAGTGTTTGAGCTGGGTGACGATATTCATCACGAGCGCTGTTTTTAGCACTGCGTTCGCTTGATTGAAGTGCATGTTCAAGGCTTGATTCGTGGTTATGGCTAAGCGCCATAGTCGATGTCATTGTTAGTGTGGCTACAAGTAGCGATTTTAGCGCAAATTTCATTGTTTGTTCCTTCACATTATAATTTTAAATAGGTTATTGAATAATCAGAATACGTGAATTTATAGCAAACAAAAAGGGTTAAACCAACGTTTAACCCTTCGTGTGATTAGTGGCGGAAATGGCGCATACCAGTGAGTACCATTGCCATGCCAGCTTCATCAGCAGCTGCAATCACTTCTTCATCACGCATTGAGCCACCAGGCTGAATTACCGCAGTAATGCCAGCGGCTGCGGCTGCGTCAATGCCATCACGGAATGGGAAGAATGCGTCAGACGCCATAACTGAACCTTTAACTTCAAGGTTTTCGTCGGCGGCTTTTATACCTGCAATTTTAGCTGAGTATACGCGACTCATTTGGCCTGCGCCCACACCAATGGTCATACCGTCACGGGCATAAACAATTGCGTTTGATTTAACAAACTTAGCTACTTTCCAGCAAAACAGTAAATCTTTAAGTTCTTGCTCAGAAGGCTGGCGCTTAGAAACAACTTTTAAGTCGCCCTGCGTTACCATGCCTAAGTCGCGGTCTTGAACTAAAATACCGCCGTTAACGCGTTTAATATCTTGGCCTGCGGCTTTACCTGTCCACTGTCCACACTCTAATAGGCGCACGTTCTTTTTAGCTTCAACAATTTTTGCAGCGTCGCTCGAAATACTAGGTGCAATAATAACTTCAACAAACTGACGGTCAACAATTGCTTGTGCAGTTGCTGCATCTAGCTCTCGGTTAAAGGCAATAATGCCACCAAATGCTGATGTAGGGTCTGTTTTAAAAGCGCGCTCGTATGCTTGTAGAATATTGTCCCCAATTGAAACACCACACGGATTAGCATGTTTTACAATTACGCACGCAGGTACGTCAAATTCTTTAACACATTCAAGTGCTGCATCGGTATCTGCAATGTTGTTAAACGAAAGGGCCTTACCTTGCAATTGAGTTGCTGTTGCAACTGATGCTTCAGCAATGTCATTTTCAACATAAAAAGCAGCATCTTGATGTGAGTTTTCACCGTAACGCATATCTTGCTTTTTAGTGAACTGCATATTGATAGTACGTGGGAATTTAGTCTCTACAGCAGCTTCCTCGGTGTAATCAGGCACCATTTTACCGAAGTAGTTAGCAATCATGCCATCGTATTGTGCAGTGTGCTCGTAGGCGGCAATCGCTAAATCAAAACGTGTTTTGTACGTTGTTGAACCATTGTTGTTTTGCATTTCGCTAATAACACGGTCGTAGTCGCTCGCGTTTACCACGATTGTTACATCTTTGTGGTTTTTAGCTGCTGCACGAACCATTGTAGGGCCGCCAATATCAATATTTTCAATGGCATCTTCAAGGCTGCAGTTTTCTTGAGCGACTGTATTCGCAAAGGGGTATAAGTTAACTACAACTATGTCGATAGCAGAAATGTTGTTATCTGCCATTACGCTTTCATCTTGTCCGCGACGGGCTAATATGCCGCCGTGAATTTTTGGGTGAAGAGTTTTTACGCGACCATCCATGATTTCAGGGTGGCCTGTGTGATCTGATACTTCAGTCACTTTTATGGCGTTATCAGCAAGTAGTTTACATGTGCCGCCAGTTGATAAAATATCAACGCCTTGCGCTTCAAGTGCGCGGGCAAATTCAACAATACCGGTTTTATCAGACACACTTAATAGTGCGCGACGAATGGGACGATGAGTATCCATTGTAGTTTGATTTCCTCAGTTAATGAGCTAGCTTAGAAGCGGGCATTTTAACTGATTACTACTCAAAAAACGACTTATAAAGGCTCAATAAGCGTGAGCATTTTGCAATTTAGTTAATAAACTGTAGGCATAAAAAAAGCACCCTAAGGTGCTTTTTTTGCATAATACCAGTTGTATTGGATTAGTAAGTAGTAATAACGATAGAAAAACAAGTCTATAACAAGGCAAAAATTTTGCAGTGTAGTTATTCTACATAAAAAACTTTTGACGACGTTATGGGCTTGTTTAGCTCGTTAGAATACTTACGCTTTCAACATAATTGGTATTAGTTCATGCCGTATTTTTTAAGCTTTTTACGTAAAGTACCACGGTTGATACCTAGTAAAATTGCTGCACGAGTTTGGTTACCACGTGTATATGTCATTACTTCTTCAAGTAATGGCGCTTCTAGCTCTGAAAGAACAAGGTCGTAAACGTCTTGCACATCTTGACCGTTAAGCTGCTTTAAATAGTGGTGAACAGCTTTTTTTACTGCATCACGCAATGGCTGCGGTTTCTCGTGTGACTGAACATGAGGGTTAGTGATAAATGGAGAAGTCACGTTTTGTTCGAACATTATTAAGTCTCTTTCTTTCTTAGTTAGCTGCTAGTGTTTTAAAGTATTGCTCTAATGCGACGACCTGTGCCTGTGGGTTGTCGAGCGCATTAAATACTCGCCTAAACTGACCATCACTGTCATGGGTTTGCAAATACCAAGATACATGTTTGCGAGCAATTCGCGCTCCCATTGGCTCACCGTAAAACATATGGAGGTTTGTTAAATGCTCCATTAATATACTGCGCACCTCTGCAATAGCAGGTGCCTGTAAATGTTCCCCAGTTCGCAAATAGTGGTCTATCTCCCTAAATATCCAAGGGCGACCTTGGGCGGCTCGGCCAATCATAATGGCATCTGCACCCGTATAGTCTAAAACCTGTTTTGCTTTTTCTGGTGATGTAATATCACCATTGGCAACAACAGGAATCGACACTGAACGTTTTATATCCCTAATCGTGGCGTACTCAGCATCACCTTTGTACATACATGCGCGCGTACGCCCATGTACAGCAAGTGATGCAATGCCATAACGTTCAGCTATTCTCGCAATCTCTACACCATTACGGTTATCCGGATCCCATCCTGTACGGATTTTAAGTGTCACAGGTATATCAACAGCATTAACGACTGCATCAATAATCTCTTCCACAAGTTCAGGAAACTGTAATAAGGCAGAGCCTGCGAGTTTCTTGTTCACTTTTTTTGCTGGGCACCCCATATTGATATCTATGATCTGTGCACCATTAGCAACATTGAATTGTGCGGCCTGCGCCATAAGCTCAGGATCTGCTCCTGCAATTTGCACCGCGCGTATACCCGACTCACCGCTGTGATCCATACGGTTCATCGACTTTTCTGTTTTCCAAACCTTAGGATTTGACGATAGCATTTCAGACACAGCTAAGCCCGCACCTAAGCGTCGACAAAGTTGTCTGAATGGTCTGTCTGTAATGCCTGCCATTGGCGCGACAATTACATTATTCTCAAGTTGGTATTTACCGATACGCACTATATTCAATAGGCCTCTTTTCAAGGGGCGCTAAGTTTACGGTTTTTTTCACAAAAATCAAAGGCTATAAATTGAACAAAAGTAACTTTTTTTTGCCCTTTTCGTATTGACATTTGATAACCACATGACAAGTAGGTTGATTTGTTTGAAATTCATACAGATTTTATTTTTTACAAGATAACTAGAAAATTTTTTGATATGTAAAAAAATAGTAAAGCCTGTTAAATACAGGCTTTACATGCATGTTTTGAGTTAATACTCTAGATTTGATTGTTCGATTTATTACGCTTTTTTAGTGCCACTTACTCGAGTCCAATCACCTTCAACGGCAATGTCATCTAGTTCAATAAACGGTGCATAAATGTCAGCAACCGATTGTGCTTGTTCTTCTAAAATACCTGACATGGCAATTTTACCACCTGGCTTTAATAACCCTAAAATCACACTATGTAATTCGCGAAGTGGCTGGGCTAAAATATTGGCCACTACTATATCTGCACTAAACTCAGGTTGGTTTTCTGGAAGGTATACTTCGAGTTTGTCTGCAACACCATTTCGGTTCGCGTTATCAAGGCTAGCTTCAAGCGCTTGAGGGTCAATATCTATCCCAATCATACGCTCTGCACCTAGTTTTATAGCTGCAATACCTAAAATGCCTGAGCCACAACCAAAATCAACAACCGTTTTACCCGTCAGATCTTGGCTTTCTAACCATTTAAGGCACAAGGCCGTTGTTGCATGCGTACCCGTGCCAAAAGCAAGGCCAGGGTCTAGCAATACATTTACAGCATCAGGGTCAGGAATGTCGCGCCAGCTTGGGCAAATCCATAGTTTTTCGCCAAATTGAATAGGGTGGAAGTTATCCATCCATTCACGTTCCCAGTCTTTATCTTCAAGTTGCTCGATTTTGTATACTAAATTGTCTTTTAGCTCATCATGGCGCTTCAATAACGCAACGACTGCGTTCATATCATGATTAGCTTCGAACAGGCCAATAACTGTGGTATCAGCCCAGAACACAACGGTGCCAATTTTAGGCTCGTAGATAGGGGTGTCTTTTGCGTCAATAAAGGTTACTGAAGCGCTACCCGCTTCCATTAATAGATCGCTTACGGCATCAGCTGTTGCAGCATTGGCATTAATACGAATTTGGATCCAAGCCATGGTTATTTCCTTCAAATAGAAAAAAGGCCGCTATAGCGGCCTTTTTAGTTTATATAGTAGCGCTAAAATTATTTAGCGTCTAAAAAGCTTTTCAGTAAATCTGAGCGAGAAGGGTGGCGTAATTTACGCAGCGCTTTCGCTTCTATTTGACGAATACGCTCACGTGTTACGTCAAACTGTTTACCTACTTCTTCTAAGGTGTGGTCGGTATTCATATCAATACCAAAACGCATACGTAGTACTTTAGCTTCACGAGCTGTTAAGCCTGCAAGTACATCGTTAGTTGCGCCACGAAGAGATTCCATTGTTGCCGAATCGATTGGCGAATCAATAGTTGTATCTTCGATAAAGTCACCTAAGTGAGAATCTTCATCATCACCGATTGGTGTTTCCATTGAAATTGGCTCTTTAGCAATCTTAAGTACCTTACGGATTTTATCCTCAGGCATCATCATGCGTTCTGCTAATTCTTCTGGATTTGGCTCACGACCCATTTCTTGTAACATTTGACGAGAGATACGGTTAAGTTTATTAATCGTTTCAATCATATGCACAGGGATACGGATTGTTCTTGCTTGGTCAGCAATAGAGCGTGTGATTGCTTGACGTATCCACCACGTAGCATAAGTAGAGAACTTATAACCACGGCGATATTCAAACTTATCAACCGCTTTCATCAGACCAATGTTACCTTCTTGGATTAAATCTAAGAATTGTAAGCCACGGTTTGTGTATTTTTTAGCAATTGAGATTACAAGACGTAAGTTAGCTTCAACCATTTCTTTTTTCGCACGGCGTGCTTTCGCTTCACCTATGCTCATTCGACGGTTGATGTCTTTAATACGCTCAATGCTTAAACCTGTTGTTTGTTCAATAACAGATAATTTATTAATGCTACGAATGATTTCTGGCTTAACTTCTTCAAGTTTAGCTGAATACTTTTCGTTACCTGAAATTTCTAAATCAACCCAAGAAGCGTCAGTTTCGTTATTAGCAAAATGCTTAACGAATGTTTTCTTTGGTAATTTAGCAATTTGAACAGCTTGCTTCATGATTAGGCGTTCTTGAACACGAACACGATCCATCATTTCACGCATGTTATTTACCATGCGGTCAAACTGTTTAGGTATTAATTTAAATGTTCTGAAAAGCTCACCAATTTCAAAAATGGCTGCTTGTGATTCAGGATGCGAACGACCTTTAGCTTCAAACGTATCACGTGCTTTATTATATAAATCACGTAAATTTTCAAAATGAATACGAGCTTCTTCAGGATCTGGCCCTGTGTCTATCTCTTCTTCATCTTCATCATCGCTATCAGCATCATCTTTGTCATCTTTATCGTCGTCCTCAAGTTGCTTAGCACTTAATTCTGAACCGATGTTAGTTGCTGAAATTGGCGCTGTATCTTCATTAGGATCGATAAAGCCAACGATAATATCGCTTAAACGCATTTCTTCAGCTTCAAACTTATCCCACTGCTCTAGTAGGTAAGTGATTGCTTCAGGGTACTCTGCAACAGAAATCTGTACTTGATTAATGCCTTCTTCAATACGTTTAGCGATTACAATTTCGCCTTCACGTGTAAGAAGTTCAACAGTACCCATTTCGCGCATGTACATGCGAACTGGATCCGTTGTACGGCCGATTTCTTTTTCTACAGTCGCAAGGGCTGCAGCGGCAGCTTCAGCTGCGTCTTCGTCTGTCGTTGTTTCTTGCATCATTAATTCATCAGCATCAGGCGCGTTTTCGCTAACCTTGATACCCATGTCATTAATCATGCTTATGATATCTTCTACTTGATCTGAGTCTATAATGTCTTGTGGAAGGTGATCATTTACTTCTGCAAAAGTTAAGTAGCCTTGCTCTTTACCTTTCTGAATCAGAAGTTTTAATTGTGACTGAGGAGTTGGATCCATAGAGATTGTTTCTTCCACTCTGATAAGTTGATACAACAGGCGCCATCATGTAGTTTGCATTAAAGCTAACTAGAATAATGTGACGCAGTGAATAGCACAGTATAACAGTTTAAATCAATTTTGACTAGGGTCTGTTGGTCTTTCAGGATTAAAGTTTGTTCTATCCAAGGGGGGGTTAATCGCGGCGCGAGGTTTGTAACCTAGTGGGCTAAGTAAAAACCGAGCAACAAAGAGTAAACCTCCCTTGGGTCGAACCCAAAGGGCAGCGCGTGTTTGGTATTTATGCTGCGTTATCGCCTATTTATGTGGAATAACCACACTACATAAGCTCTGTCTTGTCTAAATACCAAACACACTGCTGTAAACTTAACCTCGAAAGATAAACAGACCCTAACTGTTAGTCGCTTTTAACGCTGTCATTAACAAATGACACTCAAGCCTTTCATCGCTACTAAGGCCTTGTGTCTTGTCCTTTATTAATAGGGTCTCGAGTCGATAATTTAAACACTGATCTTCAATAAACTTGAAAGTATTTTTAAAAACCGTCTCTAAACGTTCTTCATTTATCTCATGTTGCCACGTTGCAAGCTTGATTAATGGCTCGTAATCTTCAGTTCCTCGAAAAAACTCGAGCAGTTGCGCAGTGGTCACATTTTCTTTTTCTAAAGCTTGTTCTTGTAATCGTAATAACAGCCCTATGCCAGCAATGTTCATTTGTGCAAGCTCAGGTAAATACGGCACACTTTTAGCTAAATTAGGGTGCTGGATCAATATACCGATAGCTTGGCGCATAGGTGTTATTTTAAATTTACGTTCAATAGAGTGTTGTTGTTTAGGCGTTTTTAAACGGCTATTCAACTGCTCACGCGTTCTGCCAATTAAGCGTCCTAATTGTTCAAGAATGTTTTCTTGATAAAACTCACTTGGAATTTTTTCAATTAGTGGAAGTGCTGCACTAAGAAGTTTAGCTTTTCCTGAATCGAGTGTTAAATCAACCTCTTGGCTTAATTTATTAAACAATACTTTGGTAAAGTCATCTGCTTGGCTTAGGCGCAATTCGAATTGCTCCTTACCTTCTTTTTGTACAAGCGAGTCAGGGTCTTCGCCATCTGGTAAAAATGCAAATTGTAGTGCTTTACCATCGTTTAAATAAGGGAGTGCATTTTCAAGTGCCCGCCAAGCAGCGTCACGGCCAGCCCTGTCGCCATCGTAACAACAGATTACTTTATCAGTAGTTCTAAATAAAGTGTGCATGTGCTCGCTTGTTGTTGCTGTCCCCAGTGATGCAACTGCATATTCAATCCCTTGTTCAGCTAAGGCAACAACATCCATATAACCTTCAACAATCATTACATGATCAAGTTTTTTATGGGCTTGCTTTGCTTCGTAAAGCCCATAAAGCTCAAAGCCTTTATGGAAAATTCGGGTTTCTGGCGAGTTTAGATATTTTGGCCCTTGGTCGGCTTGCATTACACGCCCACCAAATGCAATAACGCGTCCGCGTTTATCGCGAATAGGGAACATTAGGCGATCGCGAAAAAAATCAAATTGTCTGCCTGGTGTTTTTTCTGAAGCTAGCTTTAGCTCAACCAATTGCTCTTTTTGTTCTTTATTACGACCAAGCTGTAGGCATAGCCCATCCCATTCACTGGGAGCGTAGCCAATCATAAATTTTTTAACAGTTTCACCGCTTAAACCACGGCCTTTAACATACTCAATAACAGCAGCAGAATTACTATGGTGTTTTAATTGGTGCTGATAAAAGCGAGCAGTATGAAGCATTAAGTCGTAATCGGAGCGCTTTTGCGCAGCCGTACGCTCTGGTGCTGAATTTGCGCCTTGTTCTCGAGGTACTTCTAAGTTAAGCATGCTGGCTATTTCTTCAATAGCATCTACAAACTCTAGCTTTTCGTACTCCATTACAAACGAAATTGCATTACCATTAGCGCCACACCCAAAGCAGTGATAAAACTGTTTGTCTTGCGATACAGTAAATGAGGGAGATTTTTCGTTATGAAATGGGCAGCAAGCTTGATAATCCTTACCTGCTTTTTTTAGACCTACTTTTGAGTCTATCAGGTCGACAATATCGGTTCTGGCAAGTAAATCGTCTATAAAGTTACGTGGGATCTTTCCGGCCATTAGTAAAATACAGTCCTGAAATAATAAGAAGAAGAACGAATATGAAATTTACTTTTTTATACTTGCTTGATGCAAAATATAGTGTGCTTTAACTTACCAAAATGACAGCGAAATAAATAGGGAAGCTATAAAAAATTTCATTTTAAAGTAACCTAATCGGTGTACTTTTTATTAAAGTTAAAAACAAAGAAACCGAGCGCTAGGCTCGGTTTACTTCAATCATACTTTAATGTATGTGGGAGTATTAGGCAGTTAATCGTTGCTTAATTAAACCAGAAATCTTACCCATATCGGCTCGACCTTCAGCTTTGCTTTTGATTATACCCATTACTTTACCCATGTCTTGCATACCTGCTGCATTAGTATCAGCAATAGCCGCGTCAATGAGAGCAATTATTTCTTCTTCACTCAATTGTTGAGGTAAAAAAGTTTCAAGCGCTACTATTTCATTGGCTTCAATATCAGCTAAATCATCACGCCCAGCATCTTTGTACTGAGTGTAAGAGTCACGACGTTGTTTAACAAGCTTCACTATAACGGAGGTAATACCTGCGTCGTCTAGCGTTATTTGCTCGTCAATTTCACGTTGCTTGATTGCAGCAAGTACCATACGAATAGGGTTAAGACGTTGCTTGTCTTTAGCTCTCATCGCATCTTTTTGCGCATCTTTTAGCGTTATTAAAAGGCTCATTTATACAAGACCTAATATATTAGTATAATTTAACGCGACGAGCGTTATCACGAGAAAGTTTTTTCATGTGACGTTTAACTGCAGCAGCTTTTTTACGCTTACGCTCAGCTGTTGGTTTTTCATAGTGCTCGCGACGACGAACTTCTGAAAGGATTCCTGCTTTTTCACATGAACGCTTGAAGCGACGAAGTGCTACGTCAAACGGTTCGTTCTCTCTTACTTTAATTACTGGCATTAAAAATTCACCTACCTAAATTATGAGCGTTGCTCAAGTTGATCAAACATTGATCAAGTGGTTCAAAAATGGTGCGGTATTGTAATCCGAAGCAACACCACATGTAAAGGACAATATTAACAGAAACGCATTACGTTAAACAGTATTAATTTGCTTGGCGCTGGTACAGTTGGCAAAGTACTTGCCCCGCCTTTTTTTCTTTAATTAACAACCAGTTGGTTGGTGTTTCTAAGGCGGCTAGCTCTGCCTCTACTTCAACATAAATTAATGCGTCGTTGCTTAACCATTGGTTTTTTTCTAATAAATCGCAGGTTGTTTGCGCTAAATCTTTACGAAATGGTGGGTCAACAAATACAAGATTAAAGGCTTTGTTTGTGTTTTTTTGCTCTAAAAAGGAGAGCGAATTAGTATGTTTAACGTATGCGTTGTCGAGCTTTAAAGTGCTAATATTTTGTCCTAATTGCTTAGCAGCTAATGAGTCGAGTTCGATAAATGTAGCGCTTTTAGCATATCGTGATAGCGCTTCAAATCCCAATCCACCAGAACCGGCAAAACAATCAAGTACATTTGCGTCACGCGTATCTTGCATTAGCCAATTAAATACAGTTTCTTTAATTCGATCGGTAGTAGGTCTCAAGCCTTCTACGTTTTTAACCGGGAGTTTACGGCCTCGAAATTGACCACTAATCACTCTAATAAAGCCATCACTGGGCTTGTTAGCAGCTTTATTTTGCGTTGTTTTTTTTCTCATTTAGCTCACTAAAAAATGGTATATGGTATCTAGCTCAGATAATATTATGGGCGATTACGTGTAGCTTCATTTTTCAACCGCATTAAAAGTGTTACTATTAAACACTTACGTTTTGAATGGTTGTATTTATTAGCAACTATTGCTGGGCATTGCCAAGCTATTTCAAATTTTAGTTTATCAGATTTTTATAAGTGGTTATTAGCAAGTATGACAAAAAAAAGTAAATTCATGTCGTGGCTCGGTTTTGGCAAGTCAGATAAAAAAGAAGCAGAGCAAAAAGCAGCAGCTGATAAACAACAAGTATTAGCGCAAGAAGAGGCCCAGAAGCTAGAGCAAGAAAAACTAGCGCAAGAGCAAGCTGAAGCTGAACGGTTAAAAGCAGAGGCTGAAACAGAGCGTTTAGAACAAGAACGCCAGCGTGCTGAAAACGCGGAAAAGATTGCCATTGAGCAGGCCAATGCTGAATTACTTGCAAAACAGCAAGCAGATGCCGAGGCGCAAAGACAAGAACATGCGCAACGTTTAGCCGATCAAGAAAAAGAGATGCGCTTAGAGCAAGAACGATTAGCGGCAGAAAAAGTAGAGGCTGAGCGACTAGAGCAAATACGCCTTGAAAAACAAGATGAGGCAATCAAAGCCGAAAAGCTTGCAATAGAGCAAGCGAATGCTGAGTTATTAGCAAAAGAACAAGCGGATGCTGAAGCTCAAAGGCAAGAGCGAGCGAAGCGCTTAGCAGAACAAGAAGCGCAGATGCTTTTAGAGCAAGTACGTATTGCAGCTGAAAAAGCAGAGAATGAACGTTTAGAGCAAGAACGCATTGCGGCTGAAAAAGCAGAGAATGAACGCTTAGAGCAAGAACGCCTTGCAGCTGAAAAAGCAGAAAACGAGCGTTTAAAGCAAGAGCGCCTTGCAGCTGAAAAAGCAGAGAATGAGCGTTTAGAGCAAGAACGCCTTGCAGCTGAAAAAGCAGAAAACGAGCGTTTAGAACAAGAACGCCTTGCAGCTGAAAAAGCAGAGAATGAACGCTTAGAGCAAGAACGCCTTGCGGCTGAAAAAGCAGAGAATGAGCGTTTAGAGCAAGAACGCCTTGCAGCTGAAAAAGCAGAGAATGAACGCTTAGAGCAAGAACGTATCACAGCAGAACTTGCAATTGAAGAAGCTAAAAAAGCCGAAAAGCCAAAAAAAGAAGGGTTTTTCTCTCGTCTAAAAAAAGGCTTGTTAAAGACTCGCGTTAATATAGGTTCTGGTTTTGCGTCTATTTTTAGTGGAAAAAAAATAGACGACGAATTATTTGAAGATCTTGAAACTCAATTACTCACCGCCGATTTAGGCGTTGATACTACCATGAAGTTGATTGATCGTTTAACTGATGCAGCGAACCGTAAACAGTTAAAAGATGGTGATGCGCTTTATGAGTTAATGAAACAAGAAATGGCTGCGATGCTTAAAACGGCAGAACAGCCTTTAGTCATAAGCGAAGATAAAAAGCCGTTTGTTATTTTAATGGTAGGTGTAAATGGTGTTGGTAAAACAACGACTATTGGTAAAATGGCTAAGCAATTTCAAAACGAAGGTAAGTCGGTTATGCTGGCTGCTGGTGATACGTTTAGAGCGGCAGCTGTTGAGCAGCTTCAGGTTTGGGGTGAACGTAACAGCATTCCCGTTATTGCACAGCATACAGGTGCAGATAGTGCATCAGTTGTGTTTGATGCATTCCAAGCGGCTAAAGCACGTAATATAGATGTGTTAATTGCTGATACAGCTGGGCGCTTGCAAAATAAAGATAATTTAATGCAAGAGCTTGAAAAAATAGCTCGTGTAATGAAAAAGATTGATCCTGATGCGCCGCACGAAGTGATGTTAACTATCGATGCAGGCACAGGGCAAAATGCAATTAGCCAAGTAAACCTGTTTAATCAATGTGTTGGTTTAACTGGTATTACGCTTTCAAAACTTGATGGAACTGCAAAGGGTGGTGTTATTTTTGCGGTTGCAGATAAGTTTAATATTCCAATTCGTTACATTGGTGTTGGTGAAGGTATTGATGATTTACGCGCTTTTAAAAGCGATGATTTTATTGATGCGTTATTTAGCCAAGATGAGGACGACGTTTAATTTACCAAAAAAGGGAGCTAGCTCCCTTTTTAATTGCGAGGAATACTAATTTCATTAATGTGTTAATGGAGTTGGCATAATAAAAAGATGATAAATTTTCAGCAAGTAAGTAAGACCTATCCTGGAGGGCACCGCGCCCTCGAAAAAGTTAATTTTCATATTAAACCGGGTGAACTTGCCTTTTTAACTGGCCACAGTGGTGCGGGTAAAAGTACGTTGCTTAAGTTAATTAGCTTAATGGAACGTCCTTCAGCAGGTAGTGTATTTATCAACGGTGTTGATTTAAACAAAGTAAACTCGCGTCAAATTCCTTATGCTCGTCGTGATATAGGTATTATTTTTCAAAATCATAGGTTATTAGAGCGCTATACTATTTTTGATAACGTGGCATTACCTCTCATTATTGAGGGGACTCACCATAAGCAAATAGCTAAACGGGTCCATGGCGCGCTTGACAAGGTAGGCCTAATTGACAAAGTGAAATGTCATCCTTCAATGCTCTCTGGAGGCGAACAACAACGTGTTGGTATTGCCAGAGCTATTGTAAACTCCCCACCAATTTTACTAGCTGATGAACCAACAGGTAATCTTGACCCAGAGCTTTCAATGGAAATACTCAAGTTGTTTGAAGACTTTAATAAACACGGTACCACTGTTCTTATCGCAACGCATGATTTGGGTTTGGTTGCACGTATGAAGTATCGTAGCTTAACCTTAAAAGATGGCCGTATGCTTCAAGACCCGCTTGCTGAGGGGGCACTATGAGTTTACTTTTTAAAGGTCGCCAAAATAGTAACGACAAGCAAAAAAAATCAGTATTAGCTGGCGGTTATTTTTTTATTATTAATATTTTTCGCCAAGGTGTGCATAGCTTAGGTGAAATGTGGCGCACGCCGCTTGCGTCTATGATGACTATCGCTGTACTTGGTTTGAGCCTAACGTTACCTGCAACACTTTACTTAGTCGTTAAAAACGTACAGCAAGTGAGTAGTGGCTTTGAAGAGGCGAGTGAAATATCGTTGTTTGTAAAAGAAAGTATGAACGAGCAAGAAACGCAAACATTAGTAAAGCGTTTAGCACTTTACCCAGAAGTGGAAAGTGTTGAGTTTATTTCAAAACAACAGGCATTAACAGAATTTAAAGACGTATCTGGCTTTGGGCAAGCTTTGGAGTATTTAGATAAAAATCCATTACCGGATGTGGTACTCGTTACTCCAACAAAACGTCACAGACATCCAAATGCAGCTAAAGTACTGCTAACTAAATTAGAAAGTGAACGTGAAGTTGATTTTGGTAAGCTCGATATAGCCTGGTTAGAGCGTTTAAATGCATTACTAGATTTACTCAAAGAAAGTGTAATAACTATCGCATTATTACTACTTACCTCAGTGACACTTATTATTGGTAACACCATTCGTTTGTCGATCATGGATAAAAAAGAAGAAATACAAGTAATGAAGCTAGTAGGCGCAACGAACACCTTTATACATGCCCCATTTTTGTGGACCGGTATTTGGTATGGTGTAATAGGTGGTTTGTTTGCCTTTATATGCGTAGGACTGATGATGTGGTGGCTTTCAAGCGCTGTGAGCAGTGTAGCGGGGGTGTATCAAACAAGTTTTTCGTTAATAGGATTATCGCTTAATGAACTCGGCTTTTTAGTGTTACTTGCAACAAGCTTAGGATTTGTAGGCTCGTACCTTTCTGTAAATCGATATATTAAAGAAATAGAACCCGATAAAGTATAAAAAACCCTGCAAACTATAAGTGAACCAACCCAGCTTGATATGCGTATCGTATCGGACTGGGTTGTACCTCCCGTTACTAAAACTGTCATATTTGTGTACTATCCTCCCATAAAGTAATGAGTTGTAAATAAGGTGATACAGCGAGGTTAACCTGCTGCAATCCCTCAATTCATCACTTATTCAGTCGCTTGTAGTAGACTAAACACATACTAAAAACTGCTTGATTTATACTTTTAAAAAGTTTTAAATTGGGGTTAGCACTCTTAGGGAAAGAGTGCTAAGATAGTTTCAAATGTTTATCACCGAGGTGAAAAATGAGTAAAGATTTATACGCAATGGCACTTACAGTCGGACAACAAAGCGCAAGCATGGACGGTTACCTTCAAGCGGTAAGCACTATTCCTATGCTTAAAGTTGAACAAGAGCAAGAACTTGCTAAAAGACTTCAGGAAGAAGGCGATCTTAGTGCTGCCAAGCAACTCATTATGTCGCATTTACGCTTTGTAGCACATATTGCTAAAAGCTACTCGGGATACGGCTTACCACAAGCTGACCTTATTCAAGAAGGTAATATAGGCCTGATGAAAGCGGTTAAACGTTTTGACCCTACAGTGGGTGTACGTTTAGTGTCGTTTGCAGTGCATTGGATTAAAGCCGAAATTCACGAGTTTGTTCTTAAAAACTGGCGCATAGTTAAAGTTGCAACCACTAAAGCGCAACGTAAATTGTTTTTTAATCTTCGTAAAAACAAAAAGCGTTTAGGCTGGTTCAACCAAGCTGAGGTTAGCACTGTTGCTAGCGAGCTAGGTGTGAGTGAAAAAGAAGTACGTGAAATGGAATCGCGCATGAGCGGACAAGACATGGGCTTTGACCTAACTGGTGACGATAACGACGATGCACCAACAAGTACATACTCTCCAGTACAGTATTTAACAGATGGCGCAGCTGACTTAGCTGACGACGTTGAACAAGAGCAGTGGAAAGAGCAAGCGCATACCCGTTTATTTAGCGCACTTAAAACACTAGATGAACGTTCACAAGATATTGTTAGCGCGCGTTGGTTGTCTGATGATAAAGCGACGCTTCAGGAGCTTGCACAAAAGTACAGTGTATCTGCTGAGCGTGTTCGTCAGCTTGAAAAAACAGCGATGAAAAAGTTACAAAGCGCTATGAGCTAATACTGCTCAAGCAGCAAAATTTAAAAAGCCCTGCATGAAAATGCGGGGCTTTTTGCTTTTGAGTAGGTTGGTTTGAGCGAAGCGAAACCCAACGATAAAATATCTAATCAAGTAATACCGATACTCTGCATTATCGAATGGTTATACCAATCCGCAATAATACTTAATCATTTTGCGGGGCTAAACGTGTCGCTACCTGCGTTAAAAAAGTCTCATTTAGAACAACTGAATAGTGAATTTTTTGCCTAGCTATCAACACGTTTTTCCGCCCTCAAAATAGACCACTTAATTAAGCGAATTGGTATTAGTTTATTATTCGGATATAGCATTATTTAAAGCTTATATTACCTAGCACTCACTCCCTTTCCCTCAGCATGCGCTAACTGAATGTACTTACGTTCAACTAATTGCGAAACAGGTACGAGTTCAAAACCTTGCTTAGTTAGCTCTGGTAAGGCATGGCGTAAAAACTCGATGGTTTCAGGGTAGGGGTGAGCAATTGCAATGGCAAAGCTATGGGAAATGGCTAGTTGTTTTAACTCTTCAAGCCTTAGCTGCAGTTGTTCTGGTGTAGTTATGTTGTCTAAAAACACTTGGCGACTAATATTAGCAACACCCAAAAAGTTAGCGGCATTTTGTGCCTGACTCAAATCGGTTGTGCGACTATCTAAAAAATATAAATGACGCTTTTTAAGTACTTCCATTGTCCACTTCATAGCTTGGCTTTTTTGCGTAAGCGCTGAGCCCATGTGGTTATTAACGCCTTTAACTTGCGGTAAACTAGCGAGAGCTGTTCCAAGAGTTTGCTGAAGCTGCTCTTTATTCATATTTAAAGTAAGCGCACCAGGCCCTAGTTCTTTACCGTTAAGTGCTTGCATAGGTACATGAAGCAATAACTCTTTATTTGATTGACTGGCAAGTGTTGCAAAAATTTGCGAATAAGGGGTATGGGGCAAAATTGAATACGACAATTGCCCAGGTAAGGAAAGGAACTCTAAGTCCCGTTGATGATAGCCTATATCGTCTATCACTATTGCTATTTGCTTGGCGCTAATTGTTGCAGAGCTAAAACAAATAGCTAATGTTAGCCATTTTATTATTTTCACGTTTATAGTTTTTATTATCTTTTTAGCTTTATTTATACAGCTTATACAAGCTATTGCATGCTGAGTAATTGTTTGGCTTTAACCAACTGTAAATCGGTTAGATTACCAGTAAGTAATTGCGCATTATTGTTAGTGTGTTCATTTTTTATTATAACGGCTTTATTACTTTGTGAAAGGTTTGTTTGATTAACCGCCACATCTGGGGTTATTCCTATTCCATCAATCGATTTACCTAACGGTGTGAAGTATTTCGCTGTGGTGAGCTTTAATGCGGTATTGCCATCACCGAGTGGAATGAGTGATTGTACAGAGCCTTTCCCAAAAGATTGGCTGCCAACAATGGTTGCTCGGTTATTATCTTTAAGTGCTGCTGCAAGTATTTCGGCTGCAGAGGCAGAATTTTCGTTTATAAGCACAACTATGGGCGCATTTTTTAGAATGTCTCCACGCTTTGCATAAAATGCTTGGTTAGCATCGTAAAAACGTCCTTTAGTCGTCACTATAGTGCCACTTTGTAAAAATAGGTCTGATACAGCCACTGCGCTTTGTAATGTCCCCCCTGGGTTATCACGTAAATCAATTACTAAGCCTTTAAGTGGGTAGCCAAAATGGCTTTGCAGGGCGGCAACTTGTAGTGCAACTTCATGTAATGTGTGGTTAGAGAAGTTATTGATAGCTATGTAACCAGTTCCAAAATCTAAAAGTTCGCTTGTTACACTTTCGAGGTTTATTTGGCGACGTGTGACATGAAAAGTGAGTGGGTTTTTATTGTTATCGCGATTTACAATTATATCTATATTCGAAAATTCACTGTCTCTTATTAGTGTTGCTACTTCGTCGATAGTACGGTTTTGAGCTGCGTTGTTGTTTACACTTACAATAATATCGCCTGGTAAAATACCTGCTGCTTTTGCGGGCGAATTATTAACCACGTTAACAATAGTCATATTCTCGTCTATGTTCTTAACTTCTATACCAATACCTGTGTAACGACCATTTGTATTATCAAATAATGAGGCTAATTCATACTCATTTAAGTACTTAGAATAGGAGTCGAGTTTTGAATATAAACGCTCAAACTGCTGGTTGTTATATTTAATATGGTGGCTATTTTGTAAGGTGAGATCTTCAACGTAATAGGTATGAATGTTAAAGAGTATTTCGTCTATTTGTTGTCTTTTAAGATCTTTAATTGAGCTTGCTAGTGCATTACTAGTAAAGGTAATTAGGGTTAGTAATACAAGTAAGTACAGACTTATATAAAAGTCTGCACTTTTTTTATTAACGGTATTTATTGTGTGTTTTTTAGTTGTCATCAGCTGCTCCAAGGCGGTGCAGCGATTTATCTAATTAAATACGTTTGCACCATTTTACAGGATTTACTGCGCGTCCTTTGTGGCGTATTTCAAAGTATAGACCAGAACTTGCCTGTCCGCCGCTTTGGCCTACTAAAGCGAGGGTTTCGCCTTCACGTACCATATCCCCTACATCTCTTAGTAGCGTTTGAGCGTGGCCATATAGGCTCATAAAACCTTCACCATGGTCTACAACAATTACCCATCCATAACCTTTTAGCCAATCGGCAAATACAACTTGCCCGTTGTGCACGCTATTAATATTAGTGCCTTCTTTTGCACCAATTAATACGCCTTTCCAATCAATACCACCATGTTTACGTTGGCCGAATGTGTGCTCTAACTTGCCTTTGCTCGGCCAGTCTAATTTTCCCTTACTCTTATTTAGGCCAAGTAATTCTATTTTTTGTGTTTTTTCTTTTTCGAGCTCTTTAATCGTTGTTACTAAAGTTTGTTGGTTTTCTTTTAAATAATTTATTGAGCTTTTAGTGCTGTTGAGCTGAGCTTGTAAGTTTTTAAGGTTAGCTTGGCGTTCACTTTGTGCATTAAGTAATGCAGTTTGGCGCCTTTTTTGTTCATCATATAAAAGCTCTAGTTTTTCTTGCGTTTTAACGAGCTCTTCTTGGTTTTGTACTATTTGCTGTTGAAGATCTTTTAGATCTTCGATTTGTTCAATACGGGCTTTATTTAAGTAATTGTAATAGCTAAGTGTGCGCTCAAACTTGGCTGTGTCTTCTTGATTCAACAGCATTTTAGAGTAGTCGTCGCCACCGGCCATATAGGCACTTTTGAGTTGCGCGGCTAAAATTTTCTGAAACTGAGTGTGTTTTTTATCAAGCTCATCGGCTTTACTTTGTAACTCTTTTTGCTGTGTTTTAGTCTCTTTTACGGATTGCTCTGCCATGTTAAGTGCTTTAGCATTTTTAGCTATATCGAGTTCATGGCTTTTTAGATTTTTTTGTAGCGACGCTATTTTTTTTCTTTGGGCGTTATATTCAGCTTGGCTTTGCTCAAGTGCATTTTGAACCTCTGATAAGTCTTTTTTAGTACGATCTTCATTAGCAACTGCAGATGCAGCCACTAATGAAGTTAGTATCAAACCGCACTTAATTAACCGGTTAATACGTTTGTTCATGTGTTATTTCAACATCATGATAGGCGTACCAGTCATTTCTTTTGGTTGCTCCATACCCATTAAGTGAAGCATTGTTGGGGCTACATCACTCAAGGCTTTACCTTGCATTGGCTCTGCATCGCGACCAACATAAATAAAATGCACCGGTTCGCTAGTGTGGGCAGTATGTGCTTGGCCTGTTTTGAGATCAGCCATTTGCTCAGCATTACCATGATCGGCTGTAATTAGTGCTTCACCACCAAACTCTTCTAGCGCATCAACAACACGTCCGATACAGCTATCTACAGCTTCACAAGCTTTAACAGCGGCTTCAAATACACCTGAGTGACCAACCATATCGCCATTAGGGTAGTTACAAATAATAGCATCGTATTTACCGCTTTTAATTGCTTCTACCAGTTTGTCGGTTAGCATTTCTGAGTTCATTTCAGGTTGTAGGTCGTAGGTTGCTACTTGCGGCGAAGGAATTAGCTCGCGTGTTTCACCTTTAAATTCGCTTTCACGTCCGCCACTAAAGAAAAATGTAACGTGTGCGTATTTTTCGGTTTCTGAAATACGAAGCTGTGTTTTATTATTTTTTTCAAACCATTCACCGAGTACGTTTATTAGTGGTGTAGGTCCAAATGCAACAGGTGCGTCTATATCGGCTGCATACTCTGTCATCATTACAAATGCGCTAAGCTCTGGCGTTCTTTTTTTAGTAAAACCATCAAATTCAGGCTCAACAAAAGCGCGGGTAATTTCGCGGGCTCTATCTGCTCTAAAGTTAGCAAAAATAACGGTGTCACCATCGTTTATTGAAGCCGGAGTGGCACCTGTTGGCGTAATAGTCGTAGCTGCTACAAACTCGTCGTTTTCGTCGCGCTCGTACGCTGCATTAAGTGCTTCAACACCATTATCAAAATTAAAGTCGCCTTCGGCGAGCGTCATTACGTTGTAAGCTTTTTCTACACGGTTCCAACGGTTGTCTCTGTCCATTGCGTAGTAACGGCCAATAAGTGATGCTAAACGTCCGCACTTAAGTTTACTAAATAACGCTTCAATTCGTTCGATTGATGCTTTTGCGCTACGTGGAGGTGTGTCACGGCCATCTAAAAATGCATGGAAATAGACTTCTTTAGCACCACGTTTTGCCGCTAGTTCGATACTTGCAACTATATGATCTTCATGGCTATGCACACCACCTGGGCTTAAAAGACCCATTATGTGAACCGCTTTACCAGCACTTACTGCTTTGTCTATGTTTTCAACTAAGGCTGGGGTTGAATCAAACTCGCCATCGTTAATTGCTTTGGTGATACGGGTAAAATCTTGATACACAATGCGCCCTGCACCTAAGTTTACATGGCCAACTTCTGAGTTGCCCATTTGACCATCAGGAAGACCAACATCTAAACCCGAAGCAGATATTAATGTGTGTGGGCGGGTGGCCCATAAGTTGTCTAATACAGGTGTGTTAGCTGCAAGAATAGCATTACTTTGCGTATCTTCGCGGTGTCCCCAACCGTCTAAAATCATTAATACCAGTGGTTTTTTATGCTCTGTCATAATAGCTCCTGAAAATTAGTATCTGTTGATGGATACTGTGCACCTAAAAAGGTTTATTAGCGTGGTTTTAGCATACCGTGTTTTTAAGCTAGGATCAGCATTGAAAACAAGATATTAAATATTTTTACTTATACCTTATTGACTAACATGAACTCTGCTTGAGATAGATTTATTATCCAGAGTTCTGTTAACTATATATGGGGGGCTTTATCGTTTTTTAAACGTCTCTAAGTGCTCCTAAACTCGCATTTTAGGTTGGTTTGGGTATACTTGCGTGGCTAAAGTACAAAATCCTTAAAATATTAGGGCGTGTTGCACTTTGGTGGTTGAATTTGCAGCAGTATGTTTGGTTTTTAGGCAAGGCAGAGCCTATGAAGTGTGGTTACTCCCCATAAATAGGCGATAACGTAGCATAAATACCAAACATACGCTGCCCGCTGGGTTCTTTCTAGGGACTATTACCTCTTTGTTGCTCGGTTTTTACTTAGCCCACTAGGTTACAAATCTCGCGCCGCGATCTAATCGCCCCTAGATTGAACAAATTTCAATCCACAAAGGCCAACACGCCCTAGGTTTAAAACATAATTTCATAGTGGAAGTAGAATGGATCAATATATTGAATTTATTACAAATCATCCCATTTTAAGCCTTGCTTGGGTTGGTATTGTTTTCCTTATTGTTAGTGGCTGGATAAAAAGTAAGCTTTCAGCTGTTCGTCAAATAAATCCCCAGCAGCTTACGTTACTTATTAACCGTGATGACGGTCAAGTAATCGATATACGTGCGCAAAAAGAGTTTAATGCAGGGCGTATTTCTGGTGCTGAGCACTTAAGCCCAGAGAATGCGAAAAAATCTGACTTTTCAAGCCTTGAAAAGTACAAGACTAAACCCATTATAGTTGTATGTACTACAGGTATGACTGCCCAAGGTACTGCAGCCGCTATGAGTAAAGCTGGTTTTGAACGAGTTTACTTATTAGCAGGTGGCATGGGTGCGTGGCAATCTGCCAGCTTACCAACTACAACAGGTCGCTAATCAGTTTAGCTAGGCCGATAGAGGATTTATTATGAGTAATGTTGTTTTATACACCAAGGCGTATTGTCCATTTTGTCAGCGTGCTCTTTCGCTTTTAAACAGCAAAGGCGTTGAATACACAAATTATGATATTGGTGTGCAGCCTGAGCTACGCGATGAAATGATTGCCAAAGCAGGTGGTGCAAGCACAGTACCGCAAATTTTTATTAATGATGAATATATCGGTGGCTGCGACGACATGATGGCTATTGAAGCGCAAGGTAAACTTGACGCTAAGCTAAACGCTTAATTTAATTATAATAACGAACAAGTTAGGAATAACAATGAACGAAGAAAATCAAAACGTAGCAGCTGCTGAAGCTGGCGCACAATTTACTATTCAACGCATTTACACTAAAGATGTATCGTTTGAAACGCCAAACTCTCCGGCCATCTTTCAAAAAGAATGGACACCAGAAGTTAAGCTAGACCTAGATACACGCTCAAACAAGTTGGACGAAGGTGTATTTGAAGTTGTTTTAGCGCTAACTGTAACTGCATCTATTGGTGAAGAAACTGCGTTCTTATGTGAAATTCAACAAGCAGGTATTTTTACTATTGCTGAAGTTGAAGAAGTGCAACTTGCGCACATGCTAGGTGCATTTTGTCCTAACGTGTTATTCCCATATGCACGTGAAGCTGTTTCAAATCTTGTTAACCGTGGTACTTTCCCACAGCTTAACCTTGCGCCAGTTAATTTTGATGCGTTATTTGCACAATACATGCAACAACGTACTGCGCAAGCTGACCAGGCTTCAGCAGACGCATAACTTATGAGTACAGCAACTACAGCTGTTACTGTATTAGGGGCGGGGTCTTACGGCACCGCCCTTGCTATTTGTTTAGCCCGAAATGGTCACCAGGTGACACTTTGGGGAAGAAATAGCGACGACGTTGCCACGCTTGCAGCTGAGCGGAAAAATCAACGTTACTTACCTGATGCTCCTTTCCCAGATACTCTTACTCTTGAAGCTAACCTACAACATGCCGTTGCTAGCAGTGCTATTGTACTTGTTGTTGTGCCAAGCCATGCTTTTGGCGACACGCTTGCGCAGATAAAACCTGCATTGCAAGAGGGTGCTAAAGTAGCGTGGGCAACTAAAGGGCTTGAGCCTAATACTGGACGTTTGTTACAAGAAGTTGCTTTGCAAGAATTGGGTGATGACATACCACTTGCGGTACTTTCGGGGCCTACGTTTGCAAAAGAAATGGCGATGGGGTCACCTACAGCTATTTCAGTGTCTTCTACGTCACCTGAATTTGCGCAGCAACTGGCCGATTTACTTCATTGTGGTCGCTCATTCCGTGTGTATAACAATGATGACTTTATTGGTATACAGCTCGGTGGTGCGGTTAAAAATGTAATTGCAATTGGTGCCGGTATTTCGGACGGTGTAGGTTTTGGTGCTAATGCGCGTACCGCGCTCATTACCCGAGGCCTTGCAGAGCTCACTCGTTTAGGCTGTGCTTTGGGTGCTAAGCCAGAAACCTTTATGGGAATGGCAGGCCTTGGTGATTTAATACTAACCTGTACAGATAACCAATCACGTAATCGTCGATTTGGTTTGGCGTTAGGTAAAGGCGAGAGTGTTGATGCTGCTATTGAGTCTATTGGCCAAGTAGTTGAAGGCTTTAGAAACACTAAAGAAGTGTATTTACTAGCGCAGCGTGCTGGCGTAGAAATGCCAATCACAGAGCAAATTTATAAAGTACTTTATGAAAATAAAGACATGAAAGAAGCCGCTATGGCTCTTTTAGGACGAGAACAACGCGCTGAATAAGCGCTTGAGCTAGGCCTTAACTAAAAAACCGACATTATGTCGGTTTTTTATTGCCTAACGGATTATATTTACTGGGCGTTAGGGAAGCCCAACTGACGCCACGACTCGTAAACAAACACGGCGACTGCATTTGACAGGTTCATACTACGACTATTTGCTTGCATAGGAATACGTACACGCTGATCGTTTGGTAATGCTTGAATCATTTCATCAGGCAGGCCGCGTGTTTCAGGACCAAACACTAAACAGTCGCCAGCTTCGTAACTTGCTTCATGATGAAATTGACTGCCTTTAGTTGTACAGGCATACACTTTTTTAGGTTTGCATTTCTCAAGGTAGTCCTCAAATGAGGCATGGCGTTGAACATGGCTAAATTCATGGTAATCAAGGCCCGCACGTTTCACGCGTTTATCGTCCCATTCAAAACCTAATGGCTCAATTAAATGTAATGCATAGCCAGTATTGGCACATAGGCGAATAATATTACCTGTGTTAGGCGGTATTTCAGGTTGGTATAAAACAATATCCAGCATAATGAGCCTTATAAAATAATCTGTAGTTTGACGAAGGGCAGTATACACGAAACCTTTTAAAAAAATGATATACTCAACACATTCAATACAGTGATTAATGGATACACGCGTGCATAACCGTAGCTACGAATTTTGGGTTAAAACTTCCAGCATTGTTACCATGGTCATGGTTAGCTTAATGATCGGCGCAAAAACATGGGCCTGGCTGGCTTCTGGCTCGGCTTCAATGCTTGGCTCGTTAACTGATTCGTTAATGGATATTACTGCCACCGCTATGAGCTTTTTAGTGTTGGGTTACGCACTGCGCCCAGCAGATGATGACCATAGATTTGGACACGGAAAAGCTGAAGCACTTGCAGGACTTGGCCAAGCCGCATTTATTGCAGGCTCAGGTTGCCTACTTGCTTTTCATGGTATTGAGCGATTATTTAACCCTATACAGTTAAGCCATTCTTTATTAGGTGTGTGGGTAAGTATTTTTGCTATTGCGTGTACGCTCGTCATTGTATTTGTACAAAACAAAGTGGTTAAGTATACCGATTCAATTGCTATAAAAGCCGACTCAGTACATTACAAAGGCGATTTAATATTAAACGCTGCTGTGCTGTTAGCTATTTTGTTAGCTTATTATGGCGTGTTGTATGCAGATCCTATTTTTGCAATAGGTGTAGCGGGTTACTTACTTTATAACAGCTGGGATATAGCTCGCGATAGTGCCGATCATTTAATGGATAAAGAGCTACCTGATGATGAAAAACAAAGCATATTTGACATAGCCAGAGCCCATGCTGATGTGCATGGCGTGCATGATATTCGTACTCGCCAAGGCGGAAAAGTTAAGTTTATTCAAATGCACTTAGAGCTTGATGATCATTTAAGCTTGATTCGCGCGCACAATGTGGCTGATGAAGTAGAGGCAATGCTCAAAGAACGTTTTGAGTCTGAGGTAGATATACTGATCCACCTCGACCCTTTGTCAGTACTTGTTAAGCCGTCACCGACTCACAAAATTGATAAAAGTTAGTTAATAGCGGCTTTCGAATTTCGTCACGTTCAAAAAGTAGCTCGTGTTTAGCGCCTTCAAAACTCTCAATCGTTGCATGAGCATGCCTTTTTGCAATACTGTACTGTGCTTCGTTGTTTACCACTGTATCGCTAGCTGCACTTGCTATAAACAAAGGGATTGATACGTTTAGGTTATCAACAGACTTTAAAAACGATATTGTAGCTGCTAGCCAGCCAAACGTAACGCCACCTAATTGTATGTTAGGTTCTAATTTATAGGTTTGCCTAAAGTAGGTGTAACGCTTCTCGCTGCTAGTAAGTACGTTTTCGGTAAATGGGATCGGGTTGTAGTTGCCTTGTCCAAATGCATAGCAAGAGTGTAAACCAAGTAAAGTGGCTAATTTAACAATAAACTTCGTTGGTATTTTTGGTACGTCTTTTGTAAAAATATCAAACATAGGAGCAGACAAAAACACGCCTTTATAGCTATTTTCAAATTTTGCTAAATAATCAATAGCAATGGCGCCACCCATTGAATGAGCTAGCATGACTTTTTTACCTTGCCAATGCTTTGAAACTATTTGCTGATCAAAGTTATTTAGGTCACTGCTGTAGTTATTATAATGTTTTACAAAGCCTTTATGTTTATTTTTAAGGAGCCTGTAAGAGCGGCCCTGACCTTGATGATCCATAATAAACACAGCAAAATTATTACTATACAGCTCCCATAGCAGTTCTTTATATTTTTCTAGGCCTTCAATACGCCCTGTACTTACTACTATTGCGGTTGTCGCGTTTTTAGGGATTGCGTATGCGTAAAATAGCTTTCCTGATGGCGTATCTAAGTAGCTTTTAATTAAATTTTCAGTATAAAAAACATTAATGGCCTCTTGATTGCTCTCAAGCTGGGCTTCTGAACTATAAAACATGCTTTACTCTTTTATTAATGGCAAGGTTATATTAGCACACAAGCCACCTAGTTCTTTATTTGATAATACTAAACTGCCACCATGCGCAGTAATAGCATTTTTAGCAATCGCCAGCCCTAAACCCGTGCCACCACTTACGCGATCTCGCGCATCTGATTGCCTAAAAAAGGGCTCGCAAAGCTTGCTCAGTTGCTCATTTGGCACACCAGAGCCATCATCACATATTTCTATATAAATGGCATCTGTATGCTTTAGGGCAATGCTAATTGTATTATTTGCGTATTTAATGGCGTTGCGAAGTAGGTTTTCAAGCGCACTGGCAATAAGGCCTTCGTCGCAATTAATATTTACGTCTACAGCGCCCACTATATTTAGCTGCTTATTATTTTGTTTTGCTTCAAACTGCGCATCGTTAATAACGTGATCTACAATTATTTGTAATGATTGTTTTTGCAGTGAAAGCGCTTGGCTTTTTGCTTCTAAGCGAGAAACTTGCAGTACGTCAGCAATCATTTTATCGAGCTGGTTAGCCTCTTTTTCTATGCGTAATAAATACGATTGGCTAGCGTCGTTAGCTTGCATTTGTGCAAGTCCGGTAGCCATTTTTAAACGTGTAAGGGGTGAGCGTAACTCATGTGATATGTCGGCTAATAAGCGTTTTTGTGAGCTAATTAAAAGCTCTAACTGATTAGCCATGCTGTTAAAATCTCGCCCAAGTATTCCGAGTTCATCTTTACGGTTTACAGAAATATCGGCCCTTGCACTTAAGTTACCCGCAGATAATTTAATAGCTGCTTTTTTAAGGCTATTTATAGGGGCTATTAAGTTACGGCTAAATACAAAACTTAAAATGAGAGATGCAACAATTGCGATGACTATTTTCATCCAATTAGGCATTAGCTTAAAGCGCATTATTAGCGGCGGTTGATGGTTAATATCTATTTCATAAAGATAAAAACTCCCTTCAGGCACTTTTATATTAACAGGGCCGAAGGCTTGGTATTTTTCAGTGAAAATAATTTGCGGTGACATGTTTTGAGTAAAGTTTAATAAACTTAAGTCGATGCTCTCTGGCACTTCTTTATTACTAAGTGAGTCATCGGATTGTGCTGCGCTTAAATATAAAAGTTTACGCTTTGATAGGCGAGGGTGAACTAATACTTCGCTTAGGGTGCGCTTATGTTTAACAGCAGATCGCTCAATGCTTTTAGCGGTATATATCAGGTTTTTTTTCATCGGCCCATAAAGTGGCTCGTTAGATACCGCATTAATAGCGGTAATATTACTTAAAAATACAAGCGCTGCTACGGTGCCGATTATAGTTAACCAAAACCAAATAAATATTTTAAAAAACAGGTAGTGCCTAGGGTGCTTTAACCAAGCAAAGTAAGTACTTTTATTCGCCTTGGATAAAGACATAACCTGTACCTCGCATTGTTTTAATTCGCTCACCTGGAATATGCTCTGCTATTTTTTTGCGGATATTACTTACATGCATATCGATAGAGCGATCAAAAGAAGCTAAGCGCCTACCTAGTACTTCTTCACTAATTTGCTCTTTACTAACCACTTCACCTGCATTTTTACACAATAGCGTGAGTATTTCGTACTCTGTACCAGTAAGCGTTAGTGTAGAGCCGTCTATTGAGGCCTCTCGAGCTGCAAGGTTAACAGTAATGCCATTAACGAGTAACTTACTCGTTGTAGCTACATTTAAGCTATTAATGTGCTCTATACGGCGAGTTATCGCTTTTACGCGGGCAAGTAATTCACGATGATTAAAAGGCTTTGGAATGTAATCGTCAGCGCCTAGCTCTAGACCAAAAATACGGTCAAAGTCTTCACCTTTTGCTGTAAGCATTATTACCGGTGTGAGTTTTGTTTGCCTAAGTTGTTTAAGTACTTCAAAACCATCAAGCGTTGGTAACATTACATCTAGCAATATCAGGGCGTAGTCATTTGCTTGTGCTAGTTTAAGGCCTTGTTCACCGTCGTGTACGCTTTGTATTTCAAAGCCTTGGGCAGTTAAATATTCACTTAATAGCTCACAAAGGCCAGTGTCGTCATCAATCATTAATAGTTTCATTTACAAACCCTTAGAGTTGTTTATAGCGTTATTTTACCCGCTAAATAGTGCAAAGGTGAATCTTTACACAACCTTTACACTGCTTTGCGTTACTTTGCGTTGAGTTAGGTATAGTTAACTCACTGGCTTAGTAGCCACAACCACCCAATATTAAGGTAATGATTATGACTAAATTAAACACACTTTCAAAATTAGTACTTATCTGTGGCTTAGCAACAGCAACGCTTGGTGCTGGTAGCGTGTTAGCTAAAGGCGACGGACATAAGCAAGGCCATTCTCAAGCTCGTTTTTTACTTTCTGAGCGCGGCGTTGAAAAATTAAACCTAACAGATGAGCAGCAAACTAAGCTAAAGGCTATTTTTGAAGCGCAAAAAACACAAATGAAAGCACTGCGTGGCGACGATAAAGAAGCCCGTAAAGCGATGCGTGAAGCGCACAAAGCAAAAATGGATGCATTACTTTCGGCTGCAACATTTGACGAAAATGCAGCAAAAGAGCTATTAAATGAACGTCATGAAAAAGGTGAGCAATTTGGTTTAATTAAACTAAAAACACAACACCAAGTAATGCAAGTGCTTAACGCTGAGCAAAAAGAGAAGTTTGCTAAAATGCAAAAGCGTATGAATAAAAAGCACCGTAAACAAAAAAGTTAATTTTACTTTTTTGTAAATACTAAAAAACCAGCGTAATGCTGGTTTTTGTATTTAGGGCATTATGAAGATAAATTATTTAAAAAAGTCATCTTCATTTTTAGCCATCATTGCCTCAATATCTTCTATCATGTCTTGGCTAAACTCTTGTGCCGAGGTAATTGGTGCAGAAATTTTATTATTTTCGAACGACCATTCACCTAAATCAATTAGTTGGCAGCGCTTTGAGCAAAAAGGGCGAAATGGGCTTTGCTCTGACCATTCAACTTTAGTTTTACAGGTTGGGCAGTTTACAACAGTAGGCATAAATTACTCTCTACAAATTTTTGGTGCATATTACATTACTTAGATATGAGTCTCTAGATATAAGGCTCTGAGCTTAAAGCTTAGAGCCTTATATCTTTTACTGTGGGACTTTTAAAAATTGGTTACGCGGTTAATTTCACCAAGGGATGTAAGGCCATCGGCTGCTTTGCGTAAACCCGATAAACGTAAATTATTAAAACCGGCTTTAAGTGATACGTCTGCTATTTCAAGCGAATTACCACCGCGCATAATAATTTGGGCAATTTCAGGAGTAATTTGCATTACTTCGTAAATACCCACACGCCCTTTGTAACCATCAGTACAGCTATCACACCCTTTAGGCATATATAACGTCATTTCTTCAATTTGCTCGGCACTAAATCCTTGGCGAGCAAGTTCTTCACTCGGAAGTTGTTCTGGCGTTTTACATTTAGGGCATAAACGACGTGCTAAACGCTGGGCTATTATTAAGCTAATCGAACTTGCTACGTTATAAGCGGGTACACCCATATTTAATAATCGAGTGATTGTTTCCGGCGCTGAGTTTGTATGCAATGTTGATAAAACCAAGTGACCTGTTTGCGCCGCTTTTATTGATATTTCTGCGGTCTCTAAGTCACGTATTTCACCTACCATAACTACATCAGGATCTTGACGTAAAAATGCGCGCAGTGCGTTGGCAAAAGTCATGTCGGCTTTAATATTTATTTGTACTTGGTTTACACCTTCAAGGTTAATCTCAACCGGATCTTCCGCAGTACTAATATTACGCTCAGGTTGGTTTAGTATATTTAAACCTGTGTATAGCGATACTGTTTTACCAGAACCGGTGGGCCCTGTTACTAGTATCATCCCTTGAGGCTGGGCAAGCGCATCCATGTAGAGCTTTTTCTGCTCAGGCTCATAGCCTAATACATCAATGCCTAACATAGCGCTTGATGAATCAAGAATACGCATTACTATTTTTTCGCCCCACAAGGTAGGCATGGTACTTACACGAAAATCGATACTTTTGCGTTCAGTAATTTTTAGCTTAATACGACCATCTTGTGGTTTGCGTTTTTCGGCAATATCGAGTCTCGACATAACCTTAATACGCGCAGAAAGCTTGGTGGCTAATGTATTAGGTGGGCTTGCAACTTCATGCAAAATACCATCGATACGAAAGCGAATACGGTACTTGTGCTCATACGGTTCAAAGTGTAAATCAGAGGCGCCTTTTTTAATGGCATCCATTAAAATTTTGTTGATATATACGATGATAGGCGCATCATCTTTATCGTCATCTTGTGGTGCTGTATCTCTTTGGCTTTCTGAGTCTAAATCAGCAAATTCTTGAAACTCGTCATCAGTTAGATTTAAGCTGCCAGTGGCATCTAGCAACTGCTCAATTTTGTTATCGAGTTGAATATAATCAACAACAACAATTTCGCATGAAAGACCGGTACTAAACTCAAAGTTTTCGAATGCGCCGTAATCTGTTGGGTCTGATGCTGCTATATAAACTTTTCGATCTTTTTGAACAAGCGGTAAAATGTGATGTTTACGTATAAGTTTTTCTTTTACGAGGTCGGCCGGGATTCTTGTAGGATCAAAGTCTTTTAAATCAAAATAAGGTACGCGAAACAAATCAATACATTGTTCAGCTAAATCTTTACTATCGATTTTTCCACATTTAGAAATAAGCTCAGCTGTTGAGGCAAATTCATTTTGTTTGTTTTTAACCGTGTCGGCATCAATGCGGCCAAGGGTTATAAATTTTCTCAATAACGGTGAGTTAATATTCATTGCGCACCTGTTTTATTCCTTCAATAGTAAGCAATTTATCAGAAAAAAGAAGGGGATTACATCACCTTTCATTCATTGTTGTGATTTTACTAACTAAAATACGAGTTTGTGTGAGTTAGGACAGTGTTATTGTGAGTTAGTTTTGTTGTGTAATGCATATTGTAGGTACTTTTTATGAAGATCAACAAGTTCTATATTCACTAGGTTTAAACTACGGTCGTTATTTAAAATATCATCCGCTTTTTGTTGCTTATCATCACGTGACATTTGCGAGGCAATAATACTTTTAACTTGCTCACTACTTGTGTTGTCACGTTTTGCTGTACGCGCTACTTGTACAGAGGTTGGTACGTCAATAAGTAAGGTATGGTCGCAATATTTATCAAGGTTGTTTTCAAACAATAAAGGCGCTACTAAAACAACATAAGGGCTAGTTGCATTATTTAAATCGTTTAGTATTTTTGCGCGAATAAGAGGGTGTAGCAACGCATTAAGCCATTCTTTGTCACTGTTGTTAGTAAATATTTTTGCGCGAAGCTCTGCTCTATTTAATGTGCCGTCGGGCAATAAAATATGCTCACCAAAGTGGGCTGTAATCGCTTTTAGCCCTTTGCTATTTGGGAGTACGACTTCACGCGCAATTATATCGGCATCAACTATTGTAATCCCAAGCCCTTCAAACATGTCACTTATGGCCGTTTTACCACAGCCAATACCACCAGTTAAACCTAGTACCCAGCTATTAACTTTAGTAATTTGCTCACTCATTTTAATAACCAATTAAATTAAAATAAGCGCCTTGAATTTGGTTGCCCCAAAGCATGGTGATCCAGCCTGCTATCGCTAAATAAGGGCCAAAAGGGATAGGGGTCGCTTTGTCTTTACCTTGTATGCTCAACAGCGCAATACCTATGATGGCACCCACTACGCTCGAAAGCAGAATAATAGTAAGCAATGACTGCCAGCCAAGTAACGCCCCAAATACAGCAAGCAACTTAAAATCGCCATAACCCATGCCTTCTTTACCGGTTAGTAACTTAAATAACCAAAACACGCTCCATAAGCTTAAATAACCACAAGCCGCACCAATAATGGCATCGGTTGGTGTAATTGTGTAACCCATTACCGAGGCAATGAGTGCAAGCCATACTAGCGGTAGTGTAAGTTGATCTGGCAGTAACATGTGGTCAATATCAATAAAGGTCAGAGCTACCAATATCCACGTTACAAAAATATATAAAAGGGCTTGCTCGGTCGCACCAAAGCTATAGGCAACAATTAAACTTAATAGGGCAGTAATTAGCTCTACAGCAGGGTATCGGGCCGAAATAGGATTACTGCAACTTGCGCATTTACCTTTAAGTATTAACCAACTAATAATAGGAATATTTTGCCAAGGCTTAATGGCTGTTTTGCATTTAGGGCAGGTAGAGTTGGGTTTTACTAAGTTAAAAGGCTTATTGATATTGGCTTGTTTAGATTTATTAGCTGTAAGCTCATCATCTAGCAATATGCGGCATTCGCTTTGCCACTCACGTTGCATCATCAGTGGTAAGCGATAAATAACCACATTTAAAAAACTACCAATACACAAACTAATTAAGCCAATAGTGGTTAAATAAAACCACAACTGGCTTTGCATTACTTCAATAATACTTTGCATCATATTACCTGAAAATTATTTTAAAAATTAAGCGTTTAAAAATTAAGTGAAGTATTTATCACATAGAGAAGTGAAAGAGAGTAAACGAGAAGACATTAATAGCTATGCCTTACCAGAAAGTAAGCCTCTCTTTTATTTTCTGTAAATTGTTATTTTTAGTAATTAAATAACAGAGCCAAGTTGGAAAATAGGTAAGTACATCGCAACAATCAAGCCACCAACAAGTACACCTAGTACAGCCATAATAAGTGGCTCAAGTAAGCTTGAAAGGCCGTCTACTGCATCATCAACTTCTTGCTCGTAAATAGTAGCTACTTTAGCGAGCATGCCGTCTAGTGAGCCAGATTCTTCACCAATCGCAACCATTTGTATTACCATATCAGGGAATATTTTTGAGTTACGCATTGCCCAGTTCATCTGATTACCTGAACTAACCTCAACTTTAATATCTAAGATGGCATATCGGTACACTGCGTTACCTGAAGCGCCTGCGGCAGAGTCAAGCGCATCAACCAGCGGCACACCTGCAGCAAACGTAGTCGACAGAGTTCGTGCATAGCGAGCAACAGCTGCTTTGTTTAAAATCATACCAATTACTGGCAGTTTTAGTATAGCTCGGTCGGTTGCATCTCTGAGCTTTAAACTTCTTAGTTTTGCTTCTTTAAAAGCGTATCCAAAAGCTACAATAGCGATTAGTATCATCCACCAATATGCTTGCATAAAGTCTGATATGCCAATAACAAACAAAGTGAATGCAGGAAGCTCTGCCCCAAAACCTGCAAATATATCTTGAAACTGCGGCACTACAAATATTAATAGTATTGAGGTTACAATGCCGGCGATTACTAATACTGAAATAGGATAAAACATCGCTTTTTTAATTTTTGATTTTAGCGCTTCGGACTTTTCTTTATATATAGCAACTCGGTCAAATATTTTATCAAGTGCACCAGATTGCTCGCCAGAGGCTACAAGGTCGCAATATAAATCATCAAAATAACGTGGGTGTTTTCTAAGTGCAGTAGATAGTGGTTGCCCCGCTTTTACTTCATCAGCAATAGTTTCCATTAATTTGGCGACACTTTTATTGGTCGAGCCAGAGCCAATCATTTCAATGGCCTGTATTAAAGGAACGCCCGCCATCAACATAGTCGCAATTTGGCGAGTAAGTAGTGCTATATCTTTAGGGGTTACCTTTTGAACACTTTGAATACCGAACAGTGGTTTTGCTTTACGCTTCACTTTTGAAGGAGTGATACCTTGCTTACGAAGCTGAGCTTTTACTAATGCAATACTATTACCTGTAAGCTCGCCTTCAAGTTTCTTCCCTCGTGCACTTACACCGACCCACTGAAAAGTATCGAGGCCTTTATCTTGTTGTTTTTTTGCCATTAAGAGTACCCAGCTGAATTTGGTTTAAACTTCATTATTACAAGCATAACTTAAACTAATGATTCTTGGTAGAAAAGTTGAAGCGTTTTAAAATCGCTGTCCTACGGACCAAAATCTAGGTCCATAAATATAGCCCTTATCTGGGTCAATATTATTATATATGCTTATCGCTTTTTGTAAGTAAAGGTACCATGTAAAAACAAATAAAATGGCAATTAAAGTTTTTAAGGGTTTATTTATTGAAATGCTTTGGCCTCTTTTTTTATCAACTCTACCAAGTAGCAACCCCCACATTATAAATAAGAGTGTTTGCGAAACCGGCATTACATGCACACCAGAAAATAGTGAGTATGTAATTCCTATAGCAAAAGAATAAAAGAGGCTTTCAGTAATGATGTCTTTTTTATGCTTTTTTAAATGTGTTATCGCTTTTTTAAATGTTGTAAAAACAGCGGTTAAAATACATATAAGGGCGATAAGACCCCATTCATTTAAAATTTCAATTAATGAATTATGAGGGTGACTGTAAGGAGCTGAACTGCCAAGTGACATTTCAAATACTCCAGGACCATTGCCGATAAATAAATGCTTTAAAGATAGGCTTGAAATAGTATTAAACCATAAATCAATACGGCCCGAGGTGGATGTGCGTAGTATTTCAGCACCTCCTCTATTTAATGAGTCCAGAGCATAAAAAGCAATACAACTTAATATAAAGCAGGCTAATCCGGTAAGTACTTGCTTTTTTAATGTAGTTTTTAAAGCAAGAGCAAAAATAGAGAAAGCTAAAAATGAGAGTAAGGCCCCACGAGCTTGGCCAATAAATATTAATAATAGGTTTAAAAACAAAATAATAAATACAATGCGCTGAATGCTTTTAAACTTTAGGAGTAGCACCAAAAAGGGAAGAATAAACACCTGTACTTGGTTAAAAAAGCGAATGTTAATAAAACCTGAGTAGATTATGTAGGGGTTTAAGGGTTGTTGTTCAGATAGCGTAAAAATTATATTAAGTAGACATATTAAAATGAGGCTTGTATGGGTTATCAGTAATGCATAAACAATAAATAAAATAGGTTTTTTATTATTTATAGTACTTACATAATACATGGTGAAAATAAGTAAGCTTATATGAAATGTGTACAGCAGACTAAAACTTTGCTCCACACTCATCAATGCAGATAAGCAACCAAAAAAAATGAAAATTAAGTATAACACACTGCTTTTATTATTTAGTGAAAGCTTAAAAGTAGGTTTTTTATTACCTAAAAAAGCTGTAAGCACTAGAATACTTGTGAAAAGTAAAAAAGCTATTTGGATGATACGTTGGTGGTTATGGTAGTCGTATGAAATTATGGGAATTAAAGGTATTAGCGTAAACAGAAAAAACAAGCTGATAAGCGATGGCTTTTTTATATTTATTATATTCATGAATGCTGATTCTTACGCATTAAAAAAGCGCCAAACTAGGCGCTTTTAGTAATCAAGAAATGATTAAGATTGTGGACATGTTTTAGGTGCCAAAGTTGAGTCTGTAAGATTAGATGTTTTACAAGACCAAGCTCCAGCGTCTGTTCTTGTCCAAGTTAGTTTTGCATCTTTGATTTGTGTAGGAGCATTAACAACTACACATTCAATTGTTGTTTCTCCAGGTGTAATTGTGCAATTTTGTGTTGGTGATGTTAAGCCCATTTGCTCTAAAGTTGGTGTTGTGTCACCATTGTTTTTTGCAATCTCAAAACCAGTTCTACCAGATGAGATTTCAGCTAAGGCTGCTGTTAATTTCGAAGTCGATTGGTATTTAGAGTACGCAGGCAATGCAATTGCTGCAAGAATACCGATGATTGCTACTACAATCATTAATTCAATTAGGGTGAAACCCTGTTGTTTTTGAGTCATTGTTTTCATGTTTCCTCTCCTAAAGGATAGATTTTTGTAACTTAAATCACTTAAGCGGCAAAATGCCTCACTCAATTTAACTGATTTACTTTACAGTTTTACTTAAAATTAATTTTATTACACTTTAGCTTTAGAGTATGAAACACAAAAGCCGAATGTGAATTCATTATGTTTAGTACTAATTATAAAAGTTTACTAAATGCACTACATGTTGTAGCAACAAATAGTATAGGCATAAAGTAAGTAGTTTAGTTGCTTTAGTTTTTAATTATGTCTTTAAAAACTAAAGCAACTAGTTATTTATGACTACCTTTTTAAATAAAATAGTACAACAGAATTAGTCTACCATTTTATTTTAGTATTTAGCACGTATCTTCTTATAAAAAAAGCTATTTTATTTAACAATTTGTTACAAAGTAAGCCTTTTGGGTTATTTAATGCTTTTTTACTTAACTTGTCAATTAATTAGCGGTATTAATTACCCATTATTACTTTAAAATTGTTCAAAACGCATCGATAAATCGATTGATTGTAAGTTTTTTGTTAATGCCCCGCTTGATATAAAATCGACACCTGCTTGTGAATAAGTTTTGAGCGTTTCTAGGGTCATATTGCCTGAAACCTCTAGTTTGGCGCGCTTATTGGTTAAAATTACTGCTTGCTTAATTTGCTCTACGCTAAAATTGTCGAGCATAATTATGTCGGCGCCAGCTTCAATTGCTTGCTTAAGTTCAGGGAGTGATTCTACTTCTACTTCGACAGGTTTGTTTGGGTGGTTTTGTTTAGCCTGAGTTACGGCTTTGTTTATTGTGCCACAAGCCGCTATATGATTTTCTTTAATTAAAAATGCGTCAAATAAACCAATACGATGATTTGCACCCCCACCACATTTTACTGCGTATTTTTGAAGTGCTCTAAGGCCTGGTATGGTTTTGCGTGTATCGAGTAGTTGCGTTGTTGTGCCGCTTAGCTCTTTTACATAATGTGCTGTAGTAGTGGCTGTACCCGATAACGTTTGTACAAAGTTAAGTGCAGTACGCTCGGCAGTTAATATTGAACGCGCTGAACCAGTGGCTGTAAATAATGTGCTGTTTGCTTTAACTGCGTCGCCATCATTAATAAGTACATTAACCTTAACGCTTGGGTCTACTTGTTTAAATACTTCAAGGATGATGTCTTTTCCGCAAAAAATACAGTCTTCGCGGGTGATTACTTTGGCGTTTGCTTGCTCATTTTGAGGGATCAATTGCGCGGTAATATCGCCTTCTTGTGCTGTTTGATAATTTAAATCTTCGTCAAGTGCAAGAGTAACAAGCTGAGTAATAAGAGTGTGCGAAATAGACATGGAATGCTCATAAGCGTTAATAAATTAAGCAAATTTTACTATGTTTATAAAAGAAAGAGAAGCGATTGCCTTTTCACCAATATAAAGATAAGTGCTTATAGTAAATTAGTATCTACGTGTGGGTTTGTATTACCTGTAGATGAGGTATTATATCTCGCTTTTAATTTCAAAAGTTACGTTACATGAGCGGACGTAAATTAGCACCTACGTGTGGGTTTGAATTATTTGCAGGTAGGGTTTTATACCTGTTTGTTACTATCATTGTTTTAATAAATCCTTTAGCATCAGTGCTATGTATATCTTGATATTTATATAATAAACGTATCATGAAAATAGATTTAGACGGTGTTTTAAGTACTGTAGCGCAGCGGCCTTGTTCGCATTTTGATGAGCGCCCTGATGAGGCTGATATTTCTTTACTGGTTATTCACAATATATCTTTGCCAGCAGGGCAGTTTGGTACACCTTTTGTTGATGAGTTATTTATGGGTAGCATTGACTGCAATGCTCACTCGAGTTTTAGTGACTTAAAAAATTTACGTGTATCGGCCCATTGCTTTATAAAGCGCACCGGTGAGGTTATACAATACGTGCCTTTTGAAAAACGTGCTTGGCATGCTGGCCAATCTAAGTTTGAGGGCGTATCTGCTTGTAATAACTTTAGCATTGGCATTGAGCTTGAAGGTACCGACACCACGCCATACTCTTTAGCGCAATACGAAGTATTAGCTACACTTAGTAAATCTATAATACAACGCTATCCAAAAATTACCCCTTCGCGTATTGTTGGGCATTGCGATATTGCCCCGGGACGTAAAACCGATCCTGGCAGTAGCTTTAATTGGCCATTGTTTTTTAATATGCTTGAACAACTAAGTTAAGAGAGTTATTTCCATGATTTTAGTTTCTATAATAATTGCATTAATACTGGAGCGTTTAGGGGCTCGGTCTAATTACTGGCAGGTAAGCTATTACACAAATGGTTATTTAAATCGCTCTAACAAACTACTAGGTGACAAAGGCTTATTTAGTTCTGCTCCGGGTTTTTTAATTTGGCTTTTACTCCCAGTAATAGCAATAGCGTTTATTTATTGCTTATCTGATTTTGTACTATGGCAGTTAGCTATTAATATTGCCGTGCTTTTGGTTTGCTTTGGTTGTGCCAAGCAGCGTGCTTTATATAAGTCGTACTTAAATGCCTTAACGCGAGATGACGGTACTGCTGCATCTTTATATGCGTTGCAAATAGGTCAAAAGCGTACTGATGATCAAGATGGTGGCGAAACCTTTGGGCAAACATTGGCGTGGGTAAACTTTAGATTTTACTGTGCGGTGATTTTTTGGTTTGTTGTTTTAGGTGCGCCAGGCGCGGTTTTATATGCACTGGTACGTACTTTAGCTGATTTAGTACGAGATGATCATAAAGTAATATTTGCTAAGCGTTTTAAACTTATACATAAACTACTGTTCTGGCTTGACTGGTTGCCTGCACGCATCACCAGCTTTGGTTATTTAGTAATAGGTAACTTTAATAAAGGCACAAGTTGTTGGCTACGTTACGTACTTAACTTTAAATCTCCAAATCGCGAAGTAGTAACATGTACTGCACTTGCTGCAGAGCAAGTTGAAAAGCGTTATTACGGCTGTACCTACGAAGCCACGTGTATGATTAAACTTGTTAAGCGCAATGTATTATTTTACTTAGTACTTATAGCGTTGCTTACATTATTTGGTGGGCTGTCTTAAGTTGATGCCTTTTTAATAAAGTACCTTATGTAATGTAAGGTGCTTTAATCTCTTCCTGCAGTTTTTAAATTCAATAAAATAGAGCTAATATTCTAATTCATTCTGGTCAGACCAATTGTTTTCATCCCAAATACGTTATAACAATTTTTGCAAATTGCGCATTGTTTGATCTTCGTTCAAAATGCGTTACGCTACTTTAATTGCTCAAACTACCTGTAAATTGACAGCTAATAGTGTTTTTGATACCGTATTGAAAATTTTTGGTATGACCAATTTACCTTTTGGGTAAATCACACTACTTAAAGCCCCGTTTTATGGGCTCTTGGTATTTATACAACGCGGACGTTGATTCATGTCTTTAAAGATTAAAGCAGCAAAATTATCTGATGTTATTTTACAGCAACTTGAGAATATGATTCTTGAAGGCTCGTTAGCACCAGGTGAAAAGTTGCCACCAGAGCGTGAACTAGCAAAGCAGTTTGAAGTGTCTCGCCCGTCACTGCGTGAGGCAATTCAAAAATTAGAAGCGAAAGGTTTAGTTACGCGTCGCCAAGGTGGCGGCACGTTTGTAAAAAATCAGCTCGAAGAAGGGCTTACTGATCCACTTTTTGATTTGATTAGTAAGCACCCTGAGTCGCAGTTTGATTTACTTGAATTTCGTCATGCATTAGAAGGGATTGCTGCTTACTACGCAGCACTGCGCGGGACCAGCAACGATTTTAGCAAAGTAAAACAAAGCTTTGATGAAATTGCCTTAGTTAATGATGATTTACAGCAAAAAGCAAAAGCAATTAATGCATTTCACTTTAGCGTGGCAGAAGCCTCGCACAATGTGGTGTTACTGCATTTAGTTAGAGGTATGAAAGCGCTGCTTGAGCAAAATGTATTGCAAAATTTAACTGTTCTATTAAAAAAGTCAGATATTAGCAGTCAGTTAGCCCAACACAGGCGTTTATTAATGGATGCCGTTATTGACGGTAATCCAGAACAAGCCCGTTTAGCAAGTAATGCGCACTTAGCATTTATCGAAGAAGCACTACTTGAAGCAGGCAAAGAGCATTCGCGAATTGAACGTAGTTTAAGACGCACTAAACAAAATTAAGTTAGTACATAACTACTTTGAACACACAAATTAAGTAGCTGTGATATTAAATTAACAATATTCGTATTTTAAACATAAGGAAACCTCCATATGTCTGAAGTCAATAAAATTGACGTAGACGCGCTAGAAACACAAGAGTGGTTACAAGCTCTTGAATCAGTTGTGCGCGAAGAAGGTGTTGAACGAGCTCAGTTTTTACTTGAGCAAGTATTAGAGCAAGCCCGTTTAGACGGCGTTGATATGCCAACGGGTATTACCACGAACTACGTTAATACTATTCCTGTAGATCAAGAGCCTGCTTACCCAGGTGATGTAAATCTTGAACGTCGTATTCGTTCAATTATACGTTGGAACGCGATTATGATCGTTCTACGTGCATCTAAAAAAGATCTCGACTTAGGCGGCCATATGGCGTCTTACCAATCATCTGCTGCATTTTATGAAGTGTGTTTTAACCACTTCTTTAAAGCACCAAATGATGTAGACGGTGGTGACTTAGTTTATTACCAAGGTCATATTTCTCCAGGTATTTACGCACGAGCATTTGTTGAAGGTCGTTTATCGGCTGCGCAACTAGATAACTTCCGCCAAGAAGTTGATGGCGAAGGCTTACCATCGTACCCACACCCTAAGTTGATGCCTGAGTTTTGGCAGTTCCCTACGGTATCAATGGGCTTAGGTCCTATTTCATCAATTTATCAAGCACGCTTCTTAAAATACTTAGATGGTCGTGGCTTAAAAGACACTAAAAACCAACGTGTATATGCGTTTTTAGGTGACGGTGAAATGGATGAGCCAGAATCACGTGGTGCTATTTCTTTCGCTGCACGTGAAAAATTAGATAACCTTTGTTATTTAATTAACTGTAACTTACAGCGTTTAGACGGCCCAGTTATGGGTAACGGTAAAATTATTCAAGAGTTAGAAGGCTTGTTTAAAGGCGCTGGCTGGAACGTAATTAAACTAGTGTGGGGCAGCGGTTGGGATATTCTGCTTGCTAAAGACACAACAGGTAAATTACTACAGTTAATGAACGAAACAATTGATGGCGATTACCAAACATACAAAGCTAAAGATGGCGCATACGTGCGTGAGCATTTCTTTGGTCGCTACCCTGAAACAGCTGCCCTTGTTGCAGATATGACAGATGATGAAATTTTTGCGCTTAAGCGTGGTGGTCATGAGCCATCAAAACTATTTGCTGCATTTAAAAAAGCAGAAGAGACAAAAGGTCGTCCAACTGTAATTCTTGCTAAAACTGTAAAAGGTTACGGCATGGGCGAAGCCGCTGAAGGTAAAAACATTGCGCACCAAGTGAAAAAAATGGACATGTCGCATGTTGCACATTTACGTTCACGCCTTGGTCTTGATGACTTAGTATCTGAAGAGCAATTAAAAGAATTACCATACCTAGAGCTTGAAGAAGGTTCACCAGAGTACAAGTACCTACATGCGCGTCGTGATGAGCTTAAAGGTTACACACCTAAGCGTATCCCACGGTTTAGTGAAAAACTTACGTTGCCAGAAGTAGATGCATTTAAGCCACTACTTGAAGAGCAAAAGCGTGATATATCTACTACTATGGGCTTTGTTCGTGCACTTAATATCTTATTAAAAGATAAAGGCATTGGTAAAAATATCGTACCAATTATTGCAGATGAAGCGCGTACATTTGGTATGGAAGGTTTATTCCGTCAAATCGGTATTTACAACCCGCATGGCCAAAACTACACGCCACAGGATCGTGATATTGTTTCTTACTATAAAGAAGCAACGTCTGGTCAAGTATTGCAAGAAGGTATCAATGAGTTAGGTGCTATGTCGTCATGGGTTGCTGCTGCAACTTCATACAGCACTAACGATTTACCAATGATCCCATTTTACATTTACTACTCTATGTTTGGTTTCCAACGTGTTGGCGACATGGCATGGATGGCGGGCGATCAACAAGCACGTGGTTTCTTATTAGGTGCTACAGCGGGTCGTACAACGCTAAATGGTGAAGGCTTACAACACGAAGATGGTCACAGCCACATTCTTGCAAACACGGTTCCTAACTGTGTTTCTTATGACCCAACTTACGCGTTTGAAGTTGCAGTTATTGTACAAGACGGTATTCGTCGTATGTACGGTGACGACCAAGAAAATATTTACTACTACCTAACGCTTATGAACGAAAACTACCATCAGCCAGCTATGCCAGAAGGCGCTGAAGAGGGTATTCGTAAAGGTATTTACAAGCTTGAAAGTTACGAAGGTAAAAAAGCCAACGTACAGCTATTAAGCTCAGGTACTATTATGACTGAAGTGCGCAAAGCTGCTTCAATCTTAAGCGAAGAATATGGTATTGCATCAGATGTTTACTCAGTAACATCTTTCAATGAGCTAACGCGTGATGGTCAAGATGTTGAGCGTTTTAACATGCTTAATCCTGAAAGCGAGCAAAAAACAGCATTTATCACAAGCGTATTAAACGACTCTGTGACTGTTGCAGCAACGGATTACATGAAAAACTACGCAGAACAAGCGCGTTCATTCATTCCAAGCAGCAACTACAAAGTGTTAGGTACAGATGGTTACGGTCGTTCTGATAGCCGTGAAAACCTACGTCGTCACTTTGAAGTTAACGCAAGCTACGTTGTTGTTGCTACGTTATCTGAACTTGCTAAACGCGGTGAAGTTGAGAAGTCAGTAGTTGTTGAAGCACTTAAAAAGTTCAACATCGACACTAACAAACTTAACCCACTGTACGCATAAGAGGTTTGCAATGAGTATTGAAATTAAAGTACCTGATATTGGTGACGACGAAGTAGAAGTAACCGAAATATTAGTAAGCGTTGGCGATAAAGTAGATGTTGACCAATCATTACTAAATGTTGAAGGCGACAAAGCATCAATGGAAATACCTGCTTCTCAAGCGGGGACTGTAAAAGAGATTAAAGTTAACGTTGGCGACACCGTTACAACAGGCTCTTTAGTATTTTTGTTTGAAGGCGAGAGTGAAGGCACTGATGAGAAAAATACATCAGCCGCTGCTCCAGCTAAATCTGAAGAGGCAGCACCAGCTGCTTCTACAGGTTCTTCAATTAAAGAAGTAACTGTACCAGATATTGGCGATGATGAAGTTGAAGTAACTGAAATCATGGTTGCTGTTGGTGACACCGTTGAAGAAGAGCAATCTATCTTAAACGTGGAAGGCGACAAGGCAGCAATGGAAGTTCCAGCTCCATTTGCCGGTACAGTTAAAGAAATTAAAGTAGCCGCTGGCGACACAGTTAAAACTGGCTCGTTAGTGTTTGTTTTTGAAGTAGCAGGAAGTGAATCTGCAGCACCGGCTAAAGAGTCGGCTCCTGTAGAAGCGCCAGCTGAGAGCTCAACAGCAAGTTCAGCACCAAGCACTAAAGAAGTTAACGTGCCTGATATTGGTGGCGATGAAGTTGAAGTAACTGAAATTATGGTTGCCGTTGGCGATGAGGTTTCAGAAGATCAATCAATCTTAAACGTTGAAGGCGACAAAGCTGCAATGGAAGTACCAGCTCCATTTGCAGGTACAGTTAAAGAAATTAAAGTAGCCGCTGGCGATAAAGTATCGACTGGTTCATTAATTTTTGTATTTGAAGTTGCAGGCAGTGCGCCAGCGGCATCTGCACCAGCTGAAAAATCAGCACCTGCAGCAGCGGCTAAAACTGAGTCAGCAACGGCTCAAGCAGCACCTGCAAAAGCAAGTAATGAAAGTTTCACAGAAAACAGCGCGTATGCTCATGCATCACCCGTTGTTCGCCGTTTAGCGCGTGAGTTTGGTATTAACCTAGCTAACGTTAAAGGCACTGGTCGCAAAGCCCGTATAGTTAAAGAAGACGTGCAAAACTATGTTAAAAACCTAGTTAAGCAAGTTGAATCTGGTCAATTATCTGCAGGTAGTAGCGCAGGTGGTAGTGAGCTTGGTCTTATTCCATGGCCTAAAGTAGATTTTGCTAAATTTGGTGAAATTGAAGAGAAAAAACTGTCTCGCATTCAAAAGCTATCAGGTAAAAACTTACACCGTAACTGGGTACAAATCCCACATGTTACACAGTTTGATGAAGCTGATATCACAAGCCTTGAAGTATTCCGTAAAGAGCAAAATGCACTTAGCGAGAAGAAAAAGCTTGGCGTTAAAATCACACCACTTGTGTTTGTGATGAAAGCAGCGGCTAAAGCACTTGCAGACTTCCCAACATTTAACTCTTCACTGTCTAGCGACGGCGAAAGTTTAATTCTTAAGAAGTACATTAACATCGGTGTTGCTGTTGATACGCCAAATGGTTTAGTAGTGCCAGTGTTTAAAGATGTTGATAAAAAAGGCATTATTGAATTATCACGTGAACTAATGGAAGTATCTGTTAAAGCACGTGACGGTAAGCTTACATCGTCTGATATGCAAGGTGGCTGTTTTACTATCTCTAGCCTTGGCGGTATCGGCGGTACGGCATTTACGCCGATTGTTAATGCGCCAGAAGTTGCTATTTTAGGTGTATCTAAATCTGAAATGAAACCTAAATGGAATGGCAAAGAGTTTGAACCAAAACTAATGGTTCCGCTGTCTATGTCATACGACCATAGGGTTATTGACGGAGCATTAGCTGCACGCTTTACTGTGACTCTTGCAAGTTACATGAGCGATATTCGCCAGTTGGTGATGTAACCAGTTTAGTAAAATTGGTATACGCAATAAAATAAATAGAATCAAATCCCAGCCAGTTGTTTTTAGCTGGGATTTTTACCATTTGCAATGATACAATCTTTGTACGAATTGCATCACTTTGTGCGCTGCTCACTCTTTCTGCCTTGCAGAAACATGGCAGTTAAATTTTAGGGCAGTGTCCCGTTCAAACAATTAAGGTAAAAGCATGAGCAACGAATTAAAAACTCAAGTTGTTGTACTAGGCGGTGGTCCTGGTGGTTATTCTGCGGCTTTCCGTGCTGCTGACTTGGGCTTAGAAGTTACATTAGTAGAATCTCGCGAAACATTAGGTGGCGTATGTCTTAATGTTGGTTGTATTCCTTCTAAAGCACTTTTACACGTAGCTAAAGTGATTGATGACGCAGCAGAAATGTCATCTCACGGTGTTACTTTTGGCGCACCAAAAATCGATCTTGACCAAGTTCGTACTTGGAAAGATTCTGTAGTTGGCCAGTTAACTGGTGGACTAGAAGGCATGGCCAAAATGCGTAAAGTGAAAGTTGTATCTGGATACGGCAAATTCACTGGCAGCAATACTTTAGTAGTTGAAGGCGCAGACAGCGCTACAACTATCACGTTTGATAACGCGATTATTGCAGCAGGTTCTAAACCAGTTAACTTACCTTTCATCCCAGAAGATGACCGTGTAATTGATTCAACTGGTGCATTAGAACTTAAAGACGTACCAGAAAAACTACTTGTACTTGGTGGTGGTATTATCGGTCTTGAAATGGGTACGGTTTACCGTGCGCTAGGTTCTGCAATTGATGTTGTAGAATTTGCTGATCAATTAGTACCAGCCGCTGATAAAGACATTATTAAAATTTACCAAAAATACGTAAGCAAAAAATTCAACGTAATGCTTTCAACTAAAGTTGTTGGTGTTGAAGCTAAAGAAGACGGCTTATACGTAACGTTTGAAGGTAAAAACGCACCAGCAGAACCAGTACGTTACGACAAAGTACTTGTTGCAGTTGGCCGTACTCCAAACGGTAACTTACTTGATGCTGAAAAAGCGGGCGTAAACGTTGATGAGCGTGGCTTTATTAATGTTGATAAGCAATTACGTACTAACGTAAGCCATATTTTTGCAATTGGTGACTTAGTTGGACAGCCTATGCTTGCGCATAAAGCGGTTCATGAAGGTCATGTTGCTGCAGAAGTTATTTCTGGTCAGAAGCATTTCTTCGACCCTAAATGTATTCCTTCAATAGCGTACACAGACCCAGAAATCGCTTGGGTAGGTGTTACTGAGAAAGAAGCAAAAGAGCAAGGCTTAAAAGTTGAAACTGCGGTATTCCCGTGGGCAGCATCTGGTCGTGCAATTGCATCTGCTCGTACTGAAGGTTCTACTAAACTTATCTTTGATAAAGAAAGTGGCCGTATAATCGGTGGTGCTATGATCGGTATTAACGCGGGCGAAATGCTTGGCGAAATCGGTTTAGGTATTGAAATGGGTGCTGATGGTGAAGACTTAGCGCTTACAATTCATGCTCACCCAACATTGAATGAATCAATCGGCCTTGCAGCTGAAATTTTTGAAGGTTCAATCACTGATTTACCAAACAAAAAAGCAGCTAAAAAGAAGTAATTTAACTTCTTAGTATTTGCTTAAAAAACCCAACTTCGGTTGGGTTTTTTTATGTCTATTTTTAACTTAGATAAATATAAGATTAAATAACAAGAAGTCGTTACAATGCGCGCTTAATTAATTGAAGGTAAATACAGTGAAAAACTCAGTTTTAGCATTACGCGCTCAACAAATAAGTGAATCTCGTCGAGAGTTTAATGCTCGAGGCGGTAAATTAGATCGCTGTGAACAATGCCTGATTGCTAAGCACTACTGTATTTGCAAAGGTGTTGAGCATGCAGATTGTAAGGCCGCTGTGTGCTTACTGATGTATCATAATGAAAGCTTTAAACCTTCTAATACAGGGCGTTTAATTGCTGAAATAGTGCCAGATAACCACGCATTTAGATGGGATAGAACAGATCCTAACCCCGCTCTTTTAGCTTTAATAAATGATTCGCAGTATCAGCCTATGGTCGTCTTTCCTGCTGAAGATGTAGAAGAGGGCAGAGCCATTACAGAAGTGAGTATTGAATCAGGTAAAAAGCCGCTATTTATATTCTTAGATGGTACGTGGCGCGAAGCTAAAAAAATGATTCGCAAAAGCCCTTATTTAGATAACTTGCCTGTACTTTCTGTTACTGCTGATAAACTATCTGATTACCGATTACGTGTAGCCCCTCATGCGCATCAACTAGGCACTGCTGAAGTGGCTATTATGGTATTAGCACTTGCGGGCGAAATGGATGCATCGACAAAATTAGAGCAGCATTTTATTAAGTTTCGTGATGCGTATTTATTGGGTAAGCGCAATAAAGGCCGACCGCTAGAAGGTTAATTTTACGAAGTTAAGCAAATGCTTGCTGATTTTTTAAGTGAGCAAGTGCTTTATTTTGAATTGCTCTGAAGCCTTCTTCAGATGTTAATTGTAAAACAGTATTATACAATTGACTTATACTATTATGCACTTGAATAAACGAGATACAGTCTTCACCAATCATTTCTTTTGCTTCTTCAACTCGTTTTAAAAAGTAGCAGTTAATGTCTATTTTGCCATTAAATTGAGTCGTTGCAATTGCGTCTGCTATTCTATTAAGTTGATAACTAAACTCATCAGGTCGAGCACCTTCACCCCACTTGCTAATACGAATGTCGCGTTCTAACTGAATAATTTCGTTAAGTATATTTTTAAACTCACTCATTGGCATATTTAAAAAGTTATAACCTTTGGGGTTAAATAAAGCTTTATAGGGATTTTCGCTGGGGGTTTGGGCACTAAATACACCAATTGGTTTTGCTGTACTTGCGTCTGATACTTTACATAAAAAGGTATTACTTTGAGATGTTTTAAAATTCATATCCATTGAGTATTTATGATCCTTGCGTTATTTAGTTATCGGCGCAATTAATAAAAAACTTAGCGAAATTTAAAATATTAATAAAGTATTTTAAGGTCTTAGCATTGATTTGCTGTGACGCGATATTACTCAGTAAAGATTAGTGATAGTTGCTCAGTGCTTTACTCACCCAAATTTTAGGCAAAGAAAAGCGCGCTCTATCTCTAGGCGCGCTTGCGGAATCTTCTAATTTTCTGCATCCTGCAATTGAACTTAATCAACTCCAATTTTCACTAATCCATGTTTATTACTATATTACTTTTTAGTTCTATGTAATGTAGACCGTCCGGGCCTGTATCCTTTAATTCCTAAACATCCTGTAGGGTAAATACTATTACCAAATCCTTAATTACACTTCCTAGTGTATCCTTGTTTTAACCAATCCCTTGTGTTGCCTTAAAGGCCTGTCCATTTATTCCTTCAACATCCTGTTGAACAACTTAGCCTTGTTGTTATCCTTTTCGCATCTTCCTGACGCTGTCCTTTTTACAACATTGCGTTGTGATACTCATCCTGAGCCTGTCCTAAAATCCGTGTTGTCCTGATAACCTAATCATTGGTTGGTTGAGTAAGCAGTCCATTTCCTTTTACTCAATAAGCGTCATTGCTTGGTTGATGCGTAAATTATAGTGCAATAGAGCAACTAAAATAGAGATAAAACTACATTCAATTAGTGTTTTTGCAATAGTAATAAAAATAAATTTAATATAATTCATGTGCTTAACTGTTTTTAGGTTGTTTTTTATCTTGTTTTTTACTCATTAGCTGTCACATCCGTAAGACATCTCTTACACCGTATTTCCTTTTTGGGCGTTATTTACATATTTACATTTATTTAAAGTGTGCACTTTTAGAATGAGCACGGTAGAATTCGTTGATAATAATAGTTATTTAGGTGGAATAATGAAGAAAGTATTTGCACTTGTTTTAGGGGTAGTTGCATCGGCACCAGTCTTTGCAAACGATGTTGTTAACATCTACTCTTTTCGTCAACCGTTTTTAATTCAGCCAATTTTAGAAGATTTTACAAAGCAAACAGGCATAAAAACCAATGTTGTTTTTGCTAAAAAAGGGCTAATTGAGCGTGTTAAACGCGAAGGCAAGCACAGTAAAGCTGATTTAGTATTAACCTCTAACTTTAGCGCGCTTATTCAATTAGAAGATTTAAAATTAACACAAACTATAAAAAGTGACAGTGTAAATAATAATGTTCCAGCCGCATTTCGTGACGGTGATGGCCAATGGGTTGCGCTTACTAAGCGAGTGCGTAATGTATATTCATCAAAAGAGCGAGTTGGTGAGTTACCTAAGCTCACTTATGAAGATTTAGCAGACTCTAAATACAAAGGACAAATTTGTACGCGCTCTGGCAAACATCCATATAATTTAGGTTTAGTGGCTTCTATGATTGCACACCATGGTGAAGCGCAAACTAAAGAGTGGCTTGAAGGTGTTAAGGCTAATTTAGCACGCAAGCCCCAAGGTAACGATCGTGCTCAAGTTAAAGCTGTTAAAGAAGGTTTATGTAACTTGGCATTAGGTAATAGTTACTACCTTGGCAAAATGCTAGAAGATAAAGAGCAAAAAGGTTGGGCTGAGGCCGTAAATATTAACTTTCCGAATCAAACTAATCGTGGCTCACACATAAATGTTTCGGGTGCGGTTATTACCAAATATGCTAAAAACCCTGAAAATGCATTAAAGCTCATCGAGTATATGACCGATAGCAAAGCACAAAACATGTATGCCTCATTAAATATGGAGTATCCAGTTAAGTCGGGTGTTGAACTATCAAGTTTGGTTGCCTCTTGGGGTAGTTTTAAAGAAGACAGCTTGCCACTTGATGAGATTAGTAAATATCGTCCGTTAGCGCTTAAGCTAATTGATGAGGTGAAGTTCGATCTTTAATGACTAATAAATTTAAGCTGTCTAAATGGCAGCTCTTTGCGTGGTCGACAGGCTTAATTCTATCGGCTCCGTTGTTTTTTCTTCTTTTTGAATCTCTACAAGGTAGCTCTGAGGTGTTTTCTCACCTGTGGGATACCGTGCTTTGGGATTACATAAACAATACCGTATTGCTTGTTTTAGGTGTTTGCGTCCTTAGCTGCGCCATAGCTTTGCCACTTGGGTGGCTAACGGCTTACTGTAGTTTCCCGGGTAAAAAACAGTTTGAATGGGCTCTTATGCTGCCCCTTGCTATGCCCACCTATATTATTGCCTATGTATACACTGATTTATTAGATTATGCGGGCCCTGTACAAATAGCACTGAGAGACTGGTTTGGCTGGCAATCGCCTAATGACTATTGGTTTTTTGATATACGTACACTACCCGGCGCCATAGTTATGATTGCCTTGGTGCTTTACCCGTATTTATTTTTAATTTTTAAAACGGCCCTTCGCGAGCAGTCATTCAAATTAGTACAAGCTAGCCAGTTAATGGGGCTATCTCCTTGGCAAAGCTTTTTTAAAGTCAGCTTAGTACTCTCTCGTGGGGCAATTGTGGCGGCCCTTGCACTTATTAGTATGGAAACCATGGCCGACTTTGCAACAGTAAGTTATTTTGCCGTAAGTACATTAACAACCGCCGTATACGATACGTGGTTTGGTTATTACTCACTTACAGCGGCCGCTAAAATATCGGGTGTGATGTTACTGCTGTTATTTTTAGCATTAATGGCAGAGCGTTTTAGTCGCCGAAACCAAGCGGTATTTGAGCGCCAATCAAGTGTAAATAGCGAATCGCTCTATGTATTAAAAGGAAAGTCTGCTTGGCTCGCAACGGCATTTTGTAGCTTTATTTTACTTATCGCTTTTGTAATTCCTATTGCAGTACTTATAAATTACGCCATTACCTACTTTGATAAAGCATGGGATGTTGAGTTTTTTAGTTACGCTTGGCAAAGTTTAAAAGTGGCAGGGGTTGTAAGTGTTATAACCATTACATTGAGTGTTTTTGTGGTTTTTTATCAGCGTGTTGCAAAGCAAGCGTATCCGCTTATTCCTGGTCGTTTAGCAAGCACAGGTTATGCGTTGCCAGGAACTGTACTCGCTATTGCGGTTTTATTACCTCTTACATTATTAGAGAACACTATTAACACAGCACTCGAGCCGTATAACTTAGACATTGGCTTACTGCTTACAGGTAGCATTCTTACTATTATTATTGCTTATATTGTTAGGTTTTACGCCATTGCACACGGAGCAATTGAGTCGAGTTTTTTACGTATTAGTCCATCACTTGATATGGCAAGCCAATCAATGGGTAAAAGCCAAGGGCAAACGCTGCGTTTAGTGCACCTACCTTTACTGCGAAGAGGATTGCTCACTGCTGCCTTATTGGTATTTATTGAGTGTATGAAAGAGTTGCCAGCTGCGCTATTGCTCAGACCGTTTAATTTTGAAAGCTTAGCTACTCATGTATTTCAGTATGTGAGCGACGAGCAATTAGAGCTTGCTTCAATATCTGCATTATTTATTGTTATCGTTGGGTTTATTCCTTTGTATTTTATTAATCGTTCTATGGAGCAGCGTAGTTAAATGAGTAGTTTAATTTTACAAGGCGTGGGCTATCACTATAACGGCACAAAGGTTATTCACGATTTAGATTTAACAGTGGGTAAAGATGAAATTGTTTGCCTACTCGGGGCGAGTGGATGCGGCAAAACAACCACATTAAAGGCGATTGCAGGTTTAATTGAAGCCAAGCAAGGGTCTATTTTTATAGACGGTAAATTAGTGAGTGATGAGCAATCTTTTGTCTCACCTGAGCATCGTAACATCGGCATGATGTTTCAAGATTATGCGTTGTTTCCGCATTTAACGGTGGCAAATAATATTGCATTCGGGCTTAGTAATATGAGCAAAGCTCAAAAGCAGCAACGCGTTGATGAAATGCTTAAGCTTGTACATTTAATTGGCTGTGCTGACAGGTTTCCACACCAGTTATCGGGTGGCCAACAGCAACGCGTCGCTATCGCTCGTGCATTAGCTTATAAACCTAGTTTATTACTCCTTGATGAGCCTTTTTCAAACATCGACACACAAGTGCGCTTTGAATTAATTGCCGATATACGTCGAATTATTAAAGCAACTCAAGTATCTGCTGTGTTTGTTACACACTCAAAAGAAGAGGCGTTTGCGTTTTCAGATACACTTGCCATTATGCATCGCGGTAAAATTGCACAACAAGGCACGCCTGAGCAGCTTTTTGCATCTCCATGTTCAAAGGAGGTTGCAGAGTTTCTGGGTCAGGGCATATACTTAAGCGCAGAAGTGTTAACCGCAACTGAATATAAAACACCATTTGGTTTAGTCGAATCTTATGTTGAGAGTAAGCATAATGTAAGTGCAGGGCTTATATATGTGCGCCCTCATCAAATAGAATTAGTGGCAGATAACCAAAGTGACAAATTCAGCAAGCGAGCTACAATCATAAGTCGTCGCTTTATTGGTTCGGCGTATGTTTATTCGCTTGTTATTGATGAACAAGAAATTGAAGTTGCTGCACAATATGGCCAGTCATTTGAAAATAATGATCAGGTTATAATAAAAATAAAACCTCACACGGTGAATTTTTTCGAATCGTAATTAATTTGTTATTCGCTGTGTTTTTATCTGTAAAACTAAGGAATAACAATGGCGCAAGCGCAATCAGGGATTTGTGCTGAAGCAAACTTACACGGTTTGCACTTATTTTTTAATGTGTTTGATGGTCAAGATGAATCACTTCGCGCAAAGTTAAAACAAGTAAGCGCTATTGAAGAAGAATTTAGCGATCAATTTTCAGAATCAATGCTCTCTTGTATGGTTGCTATTGGTGCGCAATATTGGCCGCATATCCTCCCTGAATACATCCCAAGCGAATTACAGAGCTTTCCCAATATAACCCATAGCGATCACCAAATGAGCGTACAACCGTGCGATTTATTTGTGCAAATTCGCTCTGACCGTGAAGATGTTAACCATTTATTTGCGCTGCAAATTTTAAAATTATTTGCCCCCGATGTTGAGCTGGTGGAGCAAATTCGTAATTTTCGTTTTTTAGATGGTCGTGATTTTAACGGTTTTATTTATGGTGGCGACACCGCACATGGAAGAAAAAAGCGCGCTACGGCTTTAATCAGCAACCCTGGTAGCTTTGAAGATCAGGGGAGTTATATTCATGTTCAGCGTTATAAACATGATTTAACTATGTGGCAGCATTTATCATTGAGTGAGCAAGAGCAAATAATGGGACGTACGCGTCTTGATAACACGCTAATTACCCCAGCGATCGAAACCAGCCATGCTTCGCGAAGTGAGCTAAAAGACGAAGACGGACAACCGCTACTATTAAATCAAAGCATGCCTTATGGCGACGTGTATGAGCAGGGAATGTTATCAATTACATGCGCTTGTACGGGCACCGCATTTGAAAAAGTACTTAATAGTCGTTTAGGGGAAGGGGATTGCTACGACCACTGGCTTGATTTTACTCAAGCCGATATGGGCTCTGCTTTCTTTGCACCTTCAATAGGGTTTTTAAAACAAATTTAGTTTGCTATTAAACTGTATCAAATAAAATGCGAACACGTTCAAGTGTTACATCTATTTCAGATATTTTAGCAGGAGCGATAAAAATAGTATCGTCGCCTGCAATTGTTCCTAGTACGCCATCTGCTTTACCTAATGAATCTAATAAACGTGCAATAAGCTGAGCAGCACCTGGGCTGGTACGAATGATGATCATCATTTCGTTGTGCATAATGTCGATTACTAATTGGCGTAATGGGCTTTTAGCCGTAGGTACACCCATTTCAGCAGGTAAGCAGTAAACCATTTCTTGTTTGGCATTACGTGTGCGTACAGCGCCAAATTTACTTAACATGCGTGATACTTTACTTTGGCTTATATTGTCAAAACCTTGATCTTTTAACGCATCAACTATTTCGCCTTGAGAGCCAAAATTTTCTTCTTTTAATAGTGATTTAAATGCTTTTACCAGTGCTTCTTGTTTATCTTGTGGTTGCATAGTCTTTATTCGTTTTTGTTATTTATGCCGCAAATTCTACACAAAAATGAATAATTATGCAGCAGTTGTTTAGTTAACTTGCCAGTTTGATGCGTTAAATCACATAAGTTTACGACTATGGTCGAAAATATACTTGAAATAGACAGGATAAATTTGTTTTTAGTCGCTAATTTCATTATCTTAAGAGCCACAAATGTTTCCTACCTCAAATTACGGAGAATTCCAATGAAAGTTGCTGTATTAGGTGCTGCAGGCGGTATCGGCCAAGCGTTGTCTTTATTATTAAAAACAGGCTTACCAGCTGGCTCTGAATTATCACTTTATGATGTTGCACCAGTAGTACCAGGTGTTGCGGTTGACCTTTCTCACATCCCAACAGATGTTAAAGTTGCAGGCTTTGGCGCAGACGATTTAAATAAAGCGCTTGAAGGCTCTGACATCGTTCTTATCCCAGCGGGTATGCCGCGTAAACCAGGTATGGATCGTGCTGATTTATTCAATGTAAATGCTGGCATCATCAAAACGTTAGCAGAAGGCATTGTTGCCAGCTGTCCTAAAGCGTTAGTAGGTATTATTACTAACCCAGTAAATGGCACAGTTCCAATTGTTGCTGAAGTATTCAAAAAAGCAGGTACTTACGACGCTAAACGCGTATTCGGTATTACTACGCTTGACGTTATTCGTTCAGAAGCATTTGTTGCTGAACTTAAAGGCGTAGACGTAGCAACTGTAAAAGTACCAGTAATTGGTGGTCACTCAGGCACAACTATTCTGCCTCTACTTTCTCAAGTTGAAGGTGTTTCTTTCACTGATGAAGAAGTTGCTGCACTTACTCCACGTATCCAAAATGCGGGTACTGAAGTTGTAAATGCTAAAGCAGGCGGTGGTTCAGCTACGCTATCTATGGGTGCTGCTGCAGCTCGTTTTTGTATGTCTTTAGTTAAAGGCCTACAAGGTGAAGAAGTTGTAGATTACGCTTACGTTGCTGTTGAAAATGGCGATGCAGAGTACTTTGCACATCCAGTACGTTTAGGTAAAAACGGCGTAGAAGAAATTCTTTCTTACGGCGAACTAAGCGCATTTGAAACAAAAGCAAAAAATGACATGCTTGAAACTCTGAAAAAAGACATCAAAGAAGGTGTTGATTTCATGGCGTAATAGCCGCTTTAAGCAACAAAAAAGCCTGCATTTGCAGGCTTTTTTATTGCTCAGAATTAATGTCACACTGTGTAACTAGTTAAAACTAGTGGTCGCGGTCAACCGCAATACGGGCAAGGCTTATAAGTGCTTGCTTATAGTCAGACTCAGCTAAAAAGTCTAAACAGGCAATGGCTTTTTCGGCCTCAAGCTCTGCTTTTTGCATTGTAAACTCAAGCGCATTAGTTTGTTTTAGTGCAGTTAAAATTTCTTCTAAATGCTCCATACCATTACTGTGCTCTATTGCATCACGAATGAGCTGTGTTTGCTGCTCGCTACCATGTTGCATAGCATAAATAAGCGGAAGGGTTGGTTTGCCTTCAGCTAAATCATCGCCAATGTTTTTACCTAGCTGCTCAGCATCTGCATTGTAATCGAGTACGTCATCTACTAGTTGAAACGCAGTACCTAAATGCATACCGTATAGGTTTAGTGCATCAAGTGTCGCTTGGTCTTGCTCTGTGATAATGGCAGCAAGGCCTGTAGCTGCTTCAAATAATTTAGCCGTTTTAGAGTAAATAACCTGCATATAGCTGGCTTCAGTCGTATCTGGGTCATTGCAGTTCATCAGCTGCAATACTTCACCTTCAGCAATAATGTTTGTTGCATCGGCAAGTACTTGCATAATCTGCATTTTTCCAAGGCCAACCATAAGCTGAAATGAGCGAGTGTAAATAAAGTCACCAACCAATACGCTAGCAGCATTACCAAATTCAGCATTTGCTGTAGGCGTGCCACGTCGTAAGTTTGATTCATCTACAACATCATCATGCAATAGCGTTGCTGTATGGATAAACTCAACAATTGTTGCAAGTGTTATGTGATCTTTACCCTGATAACCGAGCGCTTTGGCTGCTAAAATAGCCAGCATTGGACGAACGCGTTTGCCGCCACTGCTAACTATATATAAACCAAGCTGATTAACTAACGCCACATCTGAGCGCATTTGCGCATGTATAAGTTGATTGACGTCATTCATATCGCTTTCGATTAACGCCTGGATAGCTTTTATATCCATTGATCTCCGAGCCAATTTTTATGTGTGAACGGCGCAGATTGTACAACAAAAAATGCACTAGCTCGATATTTTGTGACGATTGATTGAAAAAACACTATTAAAGTACTTAATTTAGACTGAATTAGCCAAGATAACTGATTAATTGATAATCAATATAGAGTTTATGGTGTGCTTAGATATTGAGCTGTGAGGGTCATATTTGAGTACATTAATTTATTTCGGCTAAGAGTTAAAAAGCGCTTGGCAAAAGGGCCAATTAATATAAAATGGGGTAAATATTGAATTGCTCTCAAAGCAGCTACTTTTTATTCATTTTAATTACAAAATAGGCTTGCTAGTTATTTCGCGTTAGCGTAAACTTCGCGCCCTATCGAAGAATATTTTAGTTGCGCCGATTTGAGGGTGCACAGACGGAGTTAATTATGTACGCGGTTTTCCAAAGTGGTGGTAAACAGCATCGTGTGACTGAAGGTCAAACGATTCGTCTTGAAAAATTAGACGTTGAAACTGGTGCGGCAGTAGAATTTGATTCAGTACTTTTAGTTGCTGATGGTGAGAAAATCGAGATCGGTGTACCGTTCGTAAACGGTGGCAAGATAACAGCTGAGGTTGTTTCACATGGTCGCGGTGAGAAGATTAAGGTTGTTAAATTTAGACGCCGTAAGCATTCTCGTAAGCAAATGGGCCATCGTCAATGGTTCACTGAAGTTAAAATCACTAGCATTAGCGCTTAATTAGAGGTACTTAGAAATGGCACATAAAAAAGCAGCTGGTAGTACTCGTAACGGTCGCGATTCAGAAAGCAAACGCCTAGGTGTTAAGCGTTTTGGTGGCGAATCAGTTCTAGCGGGTAGCATCATTGTTCGTCAGCGTGGAACTCGTTTCCACCCTGGTACTAACGTAGGTATCGGTAAAGACCACACTATCTTCGCAAAAGCAGATGGTAAAGTTCAGTTTGAACAAAAAGGTCCTTTAAACCGTAAATACGTAACTATCGTAACTGAGTAATCAGTAAGGTAGTTAAAAACCCCGCCTTTGCGGGGTTTTTTGTTTTGTAGTCAGCCAATATATACCCAAGCCTGCATTTGTGCTGGCTTGGGTATATAATAGAGTTATTAAACAAGCCAATCCCTAAAGTGAGTAATCATGAAGTTTGTAGATGAAGTAGAAATTCGCGCAGAAGCTGGAGACGGTGGCAGCGGCATCGTGTCTTTCCGTCGTGAAAAATATGTTCCAGATGGTGGACCAGACGGCGGTGACGGTGGAGACGGTGGTAGTGTTTATCTACAAGCTGATGAAAACTTAAATACCTTAATTGATTATCAGTTTGAGCGCTTCCATAGAGCTGAACGTGGTACTAACGGTCGTAGCCGTAACTGTACAGGCCGAAAAGCTGATGACTTATTTGTTATGGTGCCTGTAGGCACACGCATCATGGATGTTGATACCCAAGAGGGACTTGGCGACTTAACTCAACATGGTCAACGAATTTTGGTTGCAAAAGGTGGTTTCCACGGCTTGGGGAATGCGCGTTTTAAATCAAGTACTAACCGAGCACCTCGTCAAAAAACATTAGGCACACCAGGTGAAGTACGTAACTTAAAATTAGAGTTACTATTATTAGCTGATGTTGGCTTACTTGGACTACCAAATGCCGGTAAATCTACGTTTATCCGCAGTGTATCTGCAGCAAGACCAAAAGTAGCTGATTACCCATTCACGACGCTTATTCCTAATTTAGGTGTGGTACGTCCTGAAGCAAATAAATCATTTGTTATAGCCGATATTCCGGGTCTAATTGAAGGTGCATCTGATGGCGCAGGCCTAGGTATTCGCTTTTTGAAACATTTAGAGCGTTGTCGTGTGTTATTACACATTATTGATGTAATGCCGGTAGATGGTTCAAACCCTGTTGATAATGCGTTTTCGATTATTAACGAGCTGCACCAATACAGCCCTAAATTAGCTGAGAAGCCACGCTGGTTAGTATTTAATAAAATAGATTTATTACCAGAGGATGAAGCAAAAGCGTTATGCGAATCGATTGCAGAAGAGCTGGGCGAAACTGAAAATATCTATCACATTTCAGCAATTAATAAACTTAACACTCAACCATTAATCCACAACATAATGACACTACTTGATAGCATGCCTAAAGAGAAGTTTGTACAAGTGGAAGATGAAGAAGTTGAATTTAAGTGGGATACCTATCATGAAAAAGCCACTAAAGGTAAGGGCAATGATGATGATTGGGATGACTGGGATGAAGATGATTACGACGTAGAAGTTGTCTACGAGCGTTAATTAAATAGAATTTACTAAAAAGGAGCTTATGCTCCTTTTTCTTTGTTTAAGAATAAAGTACTAGGTGTATATTATGATAATTTCAATGATTGCAGCAATGGCAAATAACCGTGTAATTGGTCTAGATAATAAAATGCCATGGCATTTACCTGCAGATCTTCAGCATTTTAAAAAGGTCACTACGGGTAAGCCTGTGATCATGGGTCGTAAAACTTTTGAGTCTATAGGCCGTCCATTACCTGGGCGCCGTAATATTATTATTACTCGAAACAGCGAATATACTGCACAGGGTATTGAAGTAGTAACTACGCCAGATGCTGCATTAGAACTCGTTACTACTGCTGAAGAAGTAATGATTATTGGTGGTGGTAATATCTATGAGCAATTTTTACCAAAAGCAGAACGCCTGTATCTAACTTTTATTGATTTAGATGTTAAAGGCGATACACAGTTTCCAGATTACAATAAAGTTGCTAATTGGTACGTGAAAGAAGAGCAAGAAAAGCATCCGGATGACAAGAATTTATCTAGTTATAAATTCGTAACTTTATATAAAGAACGTTAACATTATTGCGTAAATTTTGATAGATTGATATAATATTCGATAGTCTATATAAGAACAAAGTATTATAAAGGGTTTGTCATGTTTAAATTACCAAAGCTAGTTGCACTTACTGCCGTTGTAGCTGTTAGTTCGTTTTCGTATACAGCACCTGTAAATGCTGAAGATCAATTAGCAGTATCTATTTGTGAATATATTGCGGCAGACGATAAAAACCGATTACGCAGCAAGCTTAAAAGCTCTCGTGTAAAAATTCGTAATATTTATGATGCAGTACAATGTAATGGTAATAACTTATTACGTCATGCTGTTGCTAGTAATGCAGTAGATACTGGTGAGTATATAGTTAAAAACTTATCAAAAAGTGCGTTAACAGATGGTGCTGATATTGCTTGGGCTGAAGGGAATTTTGCCAGCTCACCGCTTATTGCAGTAATTAAAGAGCGTGCAGGTCTTTAATTATAAAAAGGTTTTGTAACGCGACCTTTAGTTAGAAATTTATTGGTCTGGGTTTGTTATTTATAGCAAACCCAGGCTTTTTTCGTTTAGCTAATGTAATCTCACCCCACAACAAAATCATTAATAAACTTCATAACTTACCTGCTCATTTTAAATAACCAAAAATGTAGAGTCTCTGTTTAATAAACAGCTTCAAATTTACTTCTTCAAAAGAGGTAACTTTATTCAGCTGGTATCTATTTTGTATCTGCTAGTTTGTACCAATACGCAATAATAGTTAATTATTTTGCGGGGCTAAACGTGTCGCACCTGTGTTAAAAAATTCTCATTTAGAACAACTAAGTAGCGAATTTTTTGCCTAGCTATCAACACGTTTTTCCATCCTAAAAATAGATCACTTAATTAAGCGAATTGATATTATTTACAAACTTAATCACTAAGGACAGATATGAAAGCTGTAATTCCAGTAGCTGGCTTAGGGACGAGAATGCTCCCTATGACAAAAGCTATCCCAAAAGAAATGCTCCCAATAGTCGATAAGCCTCTAATTCAATATATTGTCAGCGAATGTGTGTCCGCTGGTATTAAAGATATTGTGTTAGTTACGCATAGCTCTAAAAATGCAATCGAAAACCACTTTGATACAAGTTATGAACTAGAAGCGACTCTTGAGAAGCGTGTTAAACGAGCTTTATTAGATGAAATTCGCTCTATTTGTCCAAATGATGTAACTATTATGAGTGTACGCCAAGGTGAAGCTAAAGGGCTAGGGCATGCTATTTTATGCGCTAAACCAATAGTTGGTGATAACAACTTTGTTGTGCTCCTGCCTGATGTGATACTTGATGCCTATACTGCGGATCAAGAAACTGAAAACTTAGCGGCCATGATTAAACGCTTTAAAGAAACTCAAGCAAGCCAAATAATGCTTGAGCCAGTAGCTAAAGAAGACGTTAGTAAATATGGTATTGCGGATATTAATGGGGTTGATCTAATGCCAGGCAAAAGTGCTGCAATAAAAGCAATGGTTGAAAAACCTGATGCAGATTTAGCGCCTTCTAACCTAGCTGTTGTAGGGCGATATGTACTGAGTAAGAACATTTGGCCTCTACTTGCAAAAACGTCTGTAGGTGCTGGCGGTGAAATACAACTTACAGATTCTATTGACGCATTAATGGCACAAGAAACCGTTGAAGCATTTCATATGAGTGGTCGCTCTCACGATTGTGGAGATAAGTTAGGTTACTTAAAAGCAATTGTTGAGTACAGTCTGCGAGATGAAAAGCTAGGTAATGATTTTTCAAGTTTTATAAATGATTTGAATTTACCTTAATACAGAGCGTATTCTTCGTTCTATGGTAGGCTATTTTGAGCTACTAAGTTAGCCGTACTTTTTATACCTAGTAGTGTAGGCTACGTAGTACGATTGTTACTTATTCTGTATTAATCTTTTCAAGGAATTACCATGATTGAGCAAGGCCAAGAATTACCAGCAGTGACGTTAACGCAATTAACTGACGACGGTATGCAATCTCTTACAAATAAAGAATTGTTTGAAGGTAAAAAAGTCGTGTTATTTGCAGTACCTGGTGCGTTTACACCAACGTGTTCAAATGCCCATTTACCTGAATTTATTACCCTTGCTGATAAAATTAAAGCAAAAGGTGTTGATGCTATTTACTGTGTATCTGTTAATGATGCATTTGTTATGAAAGCATGGGGTGACTCACAAAACGCGCAAGAAATTACAATGCTTGGGGATGGCGATGGAAGTTTCACTAAATCTTTAGGGCTTGATAAAGATACTGCTAGTTTTGGTGGTATACGTTCAACGCGTTACGCTATGATTATTGAAAATGCGCTAGTAACAGGTTTATTTGTAGAACAAGACAAAGAGTTTGTTGTAAGCCGCGCAGAATCAGTACTAGAGAAGCTATAACAGTAATAAAGTGTAGATTTTAGCTTTAACTAATCTGCTAGTTATTATTGAAAAACCGATGTTGGCAACAACATCGGTTTTTTTATTAAAGGCCCAAACTTTAAATTACGGTTGGTATTGCCCGCTAAGCGTTAAACCAGAGAAAGTGCTATAAGCGTTAACGCTTAAGTGCCAAGTACCAGCTTGTGGATTAGTAAATGTACATGTTTCTGCATTGCCATTTTTATAAGGGCGGCAATCGTATGAGCTTGCTGTTGGTTGGCTACCGTATTTTACAAATAAATCAGCATCGCCACTGCCACCCGATGTTGTTACTGTAAACGTAGTCATTCCAGCTGGTACATCTAACGTGTAATGTTTCCACTGCCCAGTATTGGCTGACACATCGCTTATAGTGCCGCCACCTGCTTGTGGAGTACCTGAACCGCCACCCGATGATGAACCACCAGTAATATTACCTACTAAGCTAACAGCTGAATACGCAGAGTAGCCGTTAAGCATTACGTGGTAAGTTCCCGCAGTAGGGTTATCAATAGAACACTCTTCGCTATTACCGCCTTTATATGGACGACAATCATAGGTAGTAGTTGTAGGTTTACTGCCTGCACGTACGTATAAATCAGCATCGCCAGTACCACCACTCATAGTGAATGTTACGTTAGTTGCACCGCTTGGTACTGTCATCGTGTAAAATGCTTGTGCATTTGCAGCCCCACTTAAACCTGTTTTAGCTTCACCATTAATAAGCTCGCTATCGCCACCGGTAGGTGGAGTAGTGCCGCCACTTGCTGCTGCAACAGCTGCGGCAGCATCAACAATACCCGTACCACAGCTAGTACATGTTGCAGGGAACGAACGGGTAGTTGATTTTAAAATACTTTCTATTTCGTCAGGCGTTGCATCTGGCTTTGCTTGCTTAATAAGTGCCGCAACACCTGCTACGTGGGGCGCAGCCATTGATGTACCTTGTGAAAAGCCATAGCTGTCGCTTGAAGGTGTAGACGAACCTGAATTGTAAGTTGATAGAACGCCTTCAGAGTCGTTTGCAAAGCTTTGTGCGCCACCTGGTGCTGCAACATCAATATTGCTACCGTAGTTTGAGTAATAAGCTCTGCCGCCATTACGGCCCACTGAGGCTACGTTTACTACACCGTTACAGTTACCTGGGTTGTAGTTTGCTGAGTTATCGTTATCGTTACCTGCAGCAATAACTACCACAGTGCCGTTACTACGTGCTGTGTTAATTGCATTTTGAGTTGTAGAGCTACATGAACCGCTCCCACCTAAACTCATATTAATTACATCAGCAGGGTTTGAGTTAGCAGGAATACCTGAAACACTTCCACCAGATGCCCAAATAATACCGTCTGCAATATCAGAGGTTAAACCACCACACTTACCTAGTACACGAACAGGCACTACTTTTGCGTTATAAGCTACGCCTGCAACACCTTCACCGTTATTGGTTACCGCAGCAACTGTGCCTGCTACGTGCGTGCCATGCCAGCTAGAGTTTTGTGCACCGTTAGTACCACATTCATTCGCAGCAACTGCATCACCAGGATCACGTGCATCGCTATCGCGACCACCACCGTCATTAGCTACCGAAAGGTTAGAGATCATATCGTAACCCGGTAAAATATTAGCGTTTAAATCAGCATGAGGGCGGTAGCCCGTATCTAGTACAGCTACAACTACACCGCTACCCGTTGCGGTATCCCATGCGGTCGGTAAGTTTAAACCACCGGCTTGCTCGTAGTAGTGCCATTGGTCATCAAAACGTGGATCGTTAGGAGTTGAAAACGGCTTTAGCATTTGATCCACTTCAATGTATTCAACATTGCCAGAATCAACCATTTCTTGCATAAACTCTTGGGCCTCAGCCGCACTTAATTTTTTATCAGCACGCATTACGTGATGATTATTAAGTGCCATTGCACGAACGTATTTTGCTTTTACTTTGCCTTTTTTAGAAGCGAAGTTTTTAACAAAGCTTTGTGCGCGCTTTTTCATGCTAGCTGGGCTTGCGTCTGCAGTTGAGAGGCTCGCCATTTCGTTATTATTTTTATATTTAATAATGAACTGAGTTTCGAAACCGCCTTGGCTTTGTAGTTTAGCCGATGTTTCAGCCATTGAACTTGAAACTGATTGAGCCATGCCAGATGTTGCAGCAAAAAGCGTACTAACTGTAATTGCAATTGCGCATCTTTTAAAAGTTTTACTTGTTGTCATAATTATCCCTAGATTTTTATTTATTATTTCGTGATGTAGGATCACGATGCGGGAACAAAAGTAAACTATCTGTTAACTAGGTTAAAATATCAATTTATTATGTACCTCTTTCATTTAGTTATAACTCAGGTTTTTAGCGGTTTACTCGTTGTTTAGTATTTGTCATATGAATTAAAAATAAGTATAAAGGGTTGGTTTATTGTGCGGGTAATTATTCCCGACTTATTACTGATGCGTTTTTGTTGTGTTATTGCTAATAATTTAAATGCTACGTTGTTAGCTATCAAACTTTGCTATAATCGGAAAAATTTTTTAGTAGGGTAAAATAATGAGTCAAGTAGATGTAATTGTAATAGGTGCGGGAGCTGCAGGATTAATGTGTGCAGCGCAAGCTGGATACCGTGGCCGAAGCGTTACAGTACTTGATATGGGGAAAAAACCAGGTCGTAAAATTTTAATAAGTGGTGGTGGGCGTTGTAATTTTACAAATGAAAACGCAACCCCTGATAACTACTTATGCGCAAATGCTCATTTTGTTAAATCATGTTTAAGTCGCTATACACAGCATGACTTTATTGAGCTGGTAGACAGACATGGCTTGGCGTATCACCATAAAACACTAGGTCAGCTTTTTTGCGATAACAATGCACAAGACATTGTTGATATTTTACTGACCGAATGTGAATGGGCCGGGGTAAATATAAAACTACGCAGTGAAGTGATCAGCGTATCAAAAACCGAAACCGGCTATAGCGTTACCACAGAGCAAGAAACCTTAAGCTGTGAGTCGTTAGTTATAGCATCAGGTGGCTTAACTATGCCAAAACTAGGGGCTACACCAATAGGTTATAAAATTGCAGAGCAGTTTGGCTTAAGCGTGTTACCAACTATGGCTGCACTTGTGCCGTTTACTTTGCATCAGCATGATAAAGAGCGTTTTGAAGGGCTCTCGGGAATTAGTATCCCTTGTGAAGTTTCAAGCGAAGACGGCACCGTATTTAAAGAAAACATCCTCTTTACTCACCGAGGGTTATCGGGCCCAGCAATATTGCAAATAAGCTCATTTTGGCGAGCAGGGCAGGCTGTAACTATAAACTTATTACCTGAAATTGATTTAAGGCAGCAACTTGCTGATTGGCGAGAAACGCAAGCCCAAAAGTCCTTAAAAAATAGCCTTGCAACTATTTTACCTAAACGCTTTATAGAAATACTGCACGAAAGCAAAGCGATACCAGATTGTAATATTAATCAGCTTACCCATGCTCAAATAAATGAGTTAGTAAATTATATTCATGCGTGGCAAATTAAACCCAATGGCACAGAAGGTTATAGAACAGCAGAAGTAACATTGGGCGGTGTAGATACCGACGAGTTGAGCTCAAAAACCTTTGAAGCTAAAAAAGCTAAAGGCCTATACTTTATAGGCGAAGTAACTGACGTAACAGGGTGGCTTGGAGGCTACAACTTCCAATATGCGTGGAGCTGTGGATTTGCTTGTGGGCAGCACGCTTAAGTTTAGGCTATAAACCCATCTAAGTAAGTTGATTGAGCGATAACGGTTGAATCGTTATCGCTAACACATACTTTATTGCGTCCATTATTTTTAGCCTTATATAGCGCTGTATCAGCCCGCTCCAGTAGTTTTAGCACTGTATCGTCTTTTTGTATCGTTGCTAATCCAATACTTATAGTAAATGCTACATTTGTAACTGTGTTTTCGGCAATATACTTTATCAGGTCATCGGCTTTTTTAGCGCTATCATTTAAAGAGGTGTTGGATAAAATAATAGTGAATTCTTCTCCACCCCATCGCGCAATAAGTGCGTCATTTCCCATACGGCTTTTTAATATTTTTGCAAATTCAGTTAGCACGTTATCACCAACCAAATGCCCGTAGGTATCGTTTATATTTTTGAAGTGATCTATATCGCAAATAAGTAAGCAATGTGGGGTTTTAAAAACGTCATTTTTAGCAATTAACTGTGATAATTCAAAATCAAATTTTTGCCTGTTATAAAGCCCCGTTAACTTATCGGTTTCTGCTAAGTGTTGAATTTCTAAGTTACGGATAGATAATCGAGTGTATGCCGAAAACCGTGTTTTTTCGTAAAACCTAAAAATTAAAATATGAGCAAGGCTTACCTCTATAAGATTAAATAAAGAGCCTAAGCCAATTGTTACAGTTTGCTGTTGTTGTAAATACACAAGATACGCACAAATAGCAAAAGCGACTGCACTAAATAGGCTTCCCCAGTTTCTTCCAACTAAAAAAAAGCTAAAAGGCGGGATTAACGTCGCCCAAAATAAAGAATGCGCATGCCCACCTACAGAAACCACAAACATCATTATTAAGCTAACGACCATAAGGGTAACAGCCCACGCTGCTGCATTTACGTTGGCTGTTTTATTAAACCAAGTATAAATACCTAACGATATCGTAAGTCCTAAGGCATCAATTAAAGCAATGTCATAGCTTTTAAAATAAAAAAGATTGAGGAGTGTTAAAACTAAAAAGTAACATGTAGTTATTAGTAAAGAGTGGGCTATTAAGCGAGTACGCCAAAAATCCTTATGGTCTTTTGGGTATTGTGGAAACTCTTTGTACCAAAAACCTAGCATAATGAACGACTCTTTAACCTCTGAATTTAGTGATTATTACTTATATTAGGCTTTTATTATAGTTTTTTACTTTGATTAAAACGCTTATATACGGTGGTGTTTATAAAAGTTTAAAGATCATTACAGCATTTTTCAAAGGTATGAAGGACTAGGTAGTGACTGATTACTTAAATGTAATATGCCTCGCCTTGATTTAATTGACGCAGAGCTCGCCGTTATCGCTTACGTAGAGCTCTGAATAAATGCTATATCTATTCCTCTATAAATGCTTCGCCTTGTGTCATCCACTTAGCAGCAGGTTTGCCTTTTAAGTAATGATCAAAGTACTGCATCATACGCACTGAAAAATCGACCTGATTAGGAAACTTTTTCAAGTGGTGTGGTTCACCTTCGTATTGTAAAAAGGTTGCATCTTTACCTGCGCGACGAAGCGCTAAGTAGTACTGCACGCCTTCGTGCCAAGGCACTGCATCGTCTTTATCGCCAAACATAATTAAAATAGGGGTATTTACTTTATCTGCAAAAAACACCGGTGAGTTTTCTATGTACAGCTCTGGTGCTTCAAATAAGTTTTTACCTATACGGCTTTGCCCTGTTTCGTATTGAAACTGACGAGCAAGACCTGATTTCAAACGTATGCCACTGTAAGCACTGGTCATGTTTGATACTGGCGCGCCAGATACAACCGCTTTAAACATATCTGTTTGGGTTATCATAAACGCACTTTGATAGCCTGCCCAAGAGTGACCTTGTAAGCCTATTTTATCTGGGTCGGCTATGCCTAAATCTATTAATTTTTGGGTGGCGTTGATCATGGTTTGCGTTGACGATTTACCCGGGTGACCTATTTCAAAACGAATGTCAGGTAAAAATACCGCATAACCGTTTGAGGTAAACATAGGGAAATTAGGGCGATGGTTTAATTCCATTTTAGGAAAATCAAACATGCGTTGACTCATGTAACGATAAAAATACACAACCACAGGTACTTTATCGCCTTTTTTATATCCCGCTGGTTTTATTAATACACCTTGTAAATCTTCACCGTCAAAGCCTTTATAGCTTATTAGTTCTGGCTTTTCGCTCCAGGCAAAATTACTAATTTGTGGGTTTAGCGTGGTCACTTGTTTTGGTGAACTAAAGCTAAAATCTGTTTGGTAGTAATCAGGAAATTGGCTATAAGTTTGCGAGGTAAATAAGTACTTGTCAGCCTTTTTGGCTTTTTTAACCATATCAAAGCGTTTATCACCGCTAAGCACCTTAGTTAGTGTGTTAGTGGTTAAGTCGAGCTTTGCAACTTCGCTTTGTTTAGTTTGTAAGTTAATAGCAGAGACAAGTAATGTATCGCCTTTTTTAAAGCCCACTTGGGTTTTATCAAGCTTAATAACACGGTACTGCGTATTGCTTTGCTTACCATTAGTTAGGCGTTTAGCTTGCTGCGTTTTTACGTCAAATGCCCAAATATCGTATTTACTATAAGCAAGCACTTGGCTGCTATCGGTCATCCAACCAGCAAAACCATAACCAGGTTGAGTAGATGGGTAGTCGTGTTTATCATCAGCAAAGGTTGCCTGAATCGCTTTTGTAAGCGGTGTTACTTTATTATTTTTTAAATCTTTTAACTGTATTTGGCTATCGCTAAAATAAGCTGCAAACTCACCATTAGGGGCAAGGCTCGGTCTAAACGGGTAATTACTTATAATTGGAGTTTGTTTACCGGTATTTATATTCACTGCAAAGTAATCAGCAAAAAAACCGCCGTACATTATTTTTTCTAGGTAGGGGATGTTAGATGAGCCAAGTAAAGACACTTCTCGCTGAGGGTTTAGTGCAACCTCAGGCATGTTTGGTGTACTAAGTTGCGCAACTTTTTGCGAGTTAACGTGATACACCGCACTGTAATGGCGATTTTTATTAACTTCGTTCCATTGCTGCTCTTCACGTGGTTTTATTTGCGCATCGTTGTTGTGCCATACATTAAGACCTTTATGCTCACGTATGGTATCAAAGTCGTACAATGAAGCTTCGTCGGTATACTCTTTAGCTTTTACTTTAGCTGCTAATTTAGGATGGTTTTCAAAATATAAGCGCTCGCCATTTTCTGACCATTCAAGGGTGGCTGTTTTCCCTAACGTCCATGCTTTATTAGGTGAATCTATAGTTGAGAGCTTCTCGTTTTTATATAGCTGTAAAGTGTAGCTTCGGCGGCGCGTGTCATCATTTACATAGTTACCCAATGTAAACGCTGCAATATTGTCAGTGGGGTGCCACGCTATTTTATTTGCGATTACGCCCGGTTCATCAATTAATACGCTGCTATTAAAGTCACTGAGCTCAATTAACGCTATTTGGTTGTTATTACCATCGCTGTAACTTTGACTCACTAATAGCTGGCTGTTAGCTGAGTTAATAGCGTAGCTAAATACGTTTTCTATTGTATGAGTGCGTTTATCAGATAAATTTACGATAACAAGCGCATAGCTCTTATCTTTTTTATCGGGCGTGATAGCGTTGTCTTCTTCGTTTTTAGTGCTATCGGTTTTATCTTCTACTTTTGCGTCATCGTCTTTTTTATTTAAACGATAAGCAAGCCACATACCGTCATTAGATAACGTGTAATCTTTTACATCAGCAAAGCTTTGTTGGGCACCTGATTGTGTGTTTACGAGTACCAGATTGTTTTTAAGTGTGTCTTTTTTTTTGGTTGTTTCTTTTTCAAGTAAGGTAGGTACTTGTGTAAAGGCGACCCAGTTAGCGGCTTTATTAATATGAGGCTTAGTGCCGCGTTCTACTTCTGCGATGAGTGTATTGCTTTGTAGTGAGTAAACTTGACCAGTTGCATTTCCACGATACGGCGTTGCACTAAAAGTGAGTACTTGACCATTGTCAGATAGTTGTGTGCTTTTAGCTGATTTAAAACTAAATACGTCTTTAAATTGTAGCGATTCTTTGGCGTGTATGCCGGTGCTAGTTAAGCTGGCAACGAGTGCCGTGCTTAATAAGGTGAGTTTTGTTTTCATTATTGATTCTCGTATTATGACATTGTTTCATTGTAACGAGTTTGGTTCATAATTCGAGCGGATCAGATAAATGGCAGCTACATACGACAAAACGACCCGCAGGTCGTTTTTTAGTATTCAATTTATTAATTTAGCAAACATTACAGCCAAATTTTTTGTAGCTCAAGCCATTGTTTTTCAAATTGAACACTAGGTTTTGCTTTAAAGTCGCTACGTACAAACTGATTCATTTTGCCTTCAACGTAGGCAAGTAAAAAGTTTGCAAGTGTAAGCTCATCACTTTGAAAGTTTTTACCTTCACGTAATTTGCGCTCACGAAGCACTTGTTTAAACTGAGTTTCTAGTTTTTCAAACAAGGTTTGTACACGTTCGCGTAAACGTTCTTGCTCACCTTGCAGAGCATCGCCCGTTAAAATACGAGTAATACCTGGGTTTTTTTCAGCAAAGGTTAGAAGTAATAATAGAATGTTATAAATGCGCGTTTGGCTTTCTTTTTCGTTTTCAATAATAATATTTATACGAGATAAAAGGGTATCTTCAATAAACTCAATTAAGCCCTCAAACATACGCGCCTTGCTCGGAAAATGACGGTATAGCGCGGCTTCAGACACACCCACCTCAGCAGCTAGTTTTGCTGTGGTGATGCGTTGTCCTAAATTAGTTTCTAACATTTGTGCGAGTGCTTGCAGTATTTGCTCTTTGCGATTACTTCTTTTTGTCGCAGGCATGAACATTCCTTTTTATTAGTTATTCTTAGTGGCGCAGTTAAGAACCCTAGTCATTTTTTGTTCAAATGATTGGCGTATGTTAATGTTTTATTCAGTTTGTTTCCAGCCTTTTTATAGATGTTTAGCCAGCTGTTCGATCACCTTGCGAGCTATTTCTACTTTACTTGTTGTTGGTAATTCTAGTTGTTCATTGTGCCAGTACAGTGTTAAAGCATTATGATCGGAATTAAACCCTAAGCCACTTTTTGATACGTCATTAGCGCAAATCATATCTAGATTTTTATTTTGTAGTTTACCTTTAGCATAGCTTTCTACATTTTGAGTTTCGGCGGCAAATCCAACCGTATAGGGGCGGTTTTGTGTAAGGTTTGCAATAGCTGCAATTACGTCAGGGTTTTTAGTTAAAGTAAGGGTGAGTTCGTCGCCTTGCTTTTTCATTTTTTGAGTCGCAATGTTTGCAGCTCGATAATCCGCAACAGCAGCGCAACCTATAAAAGCATCAGATTGTGATGCATAGGTAAGTGACTCAGTTAATAGCTCCTCAGCGCTTTCTATATTAATAAGGTTTACGCCAGTAGGGGCTTGTATAGTGACAGGGCCCGAAATTAAATTAACTTTAGCACCGAATTGCAAAGCGGCTTCTGCCAGTGCATAACCCATTTTTCCAGAACTGTGATTTGATATAAAACGTACCGGATCGAGAGGCTCACGCGTTGGGCCTGCCGTTATTGTAATTGTTTTTCCTGCAAGTAATTGCGGTTGCTCTTTTGCTGTACATAGTGCAACTAGCTCATGTGGCTCTAACATGCGCCCAGCGCCGATATCGCCACAGGCTTGTTCACCTTTACCTGGGCCCCAAATAAGTACGTTACGTGCTTTTAATGTGGCTAAATTTGCTTGTGTAGCTGCGTGTGCATACATTTGCTGGTTCATGGCTGGTGCTACAGCTACTTTTGCAGGCGTTGCTAGCAGTAACGTTGTTAGTAGGTCGTCAGCAATGCCGGCTGCCATTTTAGCAATAATATTGCAGGTAGCTGGGGCAACTAAAATTAAGTCAGCCCATTTTGCAAATTCAATATGCCCCATTGAAGCTTCAGCAGAAGGGTCTAGTAATGAGTCAGAGACTGTTTCTCCACTAACGGCTTGCATGGTCAGTGGTGTAATAAAGTGTTTAGCTGATTCAGTCATAACTACTTTTACTTCACAACCAGCGTCTTTTAATCGCCTAACGAGTTCTGCGCATTTATAAGCTGCAATACCGCCGGTAATACCTAGTACAATTTTTTTGTTTGTTAAGTTAGTCATGAATGTTCATCAGTTTTTATTAAATCTTGGGCTTAAAATAACAAATCTTTACCCGTACAGCGAAGTTTTTTAATTCGAAATAACAGGCTAAATTTTAAATTTGCATTACATTTATAAGACACTTTCGCCTCTCAAGGATGAACAATGCAACTTACTTCACTTCCAAACTCACTTCGACCTCGTGAAAAACTCATCTCCAAAGGAGCTAAAGCGCTTACTGATGCTGAGCTCCTTGCCATATTTTTACGAACAGGGTTACCAGGAATGAATGTAATTGAGTTGGCTCAGCATCTATTAAATGAAAATAAAACCCTACATAATTTGTTTAATGCCAGTATTGAGGAGTTTTGCTCTCAAAAGGGGTTAGGGACCGCTAAGTATGTGCAACTACAAGCTGTATTAGAGCTAAGCCAACGTTATATGCAGGAGCGTTGCCAACGAGATGCAGTGTTTAATTCGCCTAACTCAGTTTATGACTATCTGACAATTCAAATGCGAGGCTTGCAACAAGAAGTATTTATGGTGTTATACCTAGATAGCCAAAATAGATTAGTAAAAGACGAAATACTTTTTTATGGCACAATTAATTCTGCCAGTGTTTATCCGCGTGAAGTGGTAAAGGCTGCCCTTAAAAATAATGCAGCCGCTGTTATTTTTGCGCATAATCACCCAAGTGGTATTGCAGAACCGAGCCAAGCAGACAAACTTATTACTAATAAATTGCAGCAAGCACTGCAATTGGTCGACATAAGTGTGCTCGATCACATCATTGTTGGTGGAGAAACCTGTGTTTCGTTTGCCGAGCGAGGCCTGATTTAGCTTTGTTAGACACATAAGTGTGTTAAAAATGAGCTGTTTAACGTGTTTTGGCAAATTAGTTTAATTTAAATGCAGTTTTTACTTTCCCTAAGGGCATTCGATCTTTATAATTAGCCGCTATCAAATTTACATATATGAGCTGATTGGATAGATCAGTGTTTGATCTTTGCCTGTAAAAGCTGTATAAAGAGCGCCCTTCGATTTATCTCTAGGGCGGAAATACACGGCCTTAGATTAAATTAAGCTCGAGCGAAGTTATTGGAGATATATAGACATGTCTAAAGTATGTCAAGTTACAGGTAAGCGTCCAGCGGTTGGTAATCACCGTTCACACGCGAGAAACGCGACTAGACGTCGTTTCCTACCTAACCTACAAACACACCGTTTTTGGGTTGAAAGTGAAAAACGTTTTGTAACATTACGCACTACTACTAAAGGTATGCGTATTATCGATAAAAAAGGCATCGACACGGTTCTTACAGAAATCCGTGCTCGCGGCGTTAAAGTTTAAGGATCTGAATCATGCGCGATAAAATCCGTTTAGTTTCAACTGCCGGTACTGGTTTTTTCTACACTACTGACAAAAACAAACGTAACATGCCTGAGAAGATGGAAATCAAAAAGTTTGATCCAAAGATTCGTAAACATGTTCTTTTTAAAGAAGCTAAAATTAAGTAATTTTAGTTCTTCTTTTAGAATTTAAAAACCCAGCTTAGGCTGGGTTTTTTGTTTTTAAACTATGATTAGCAAATTGACATAAAAAACCTCGTTGGCATAACCAACAAGGCTTTTAAATCAAAAAACGTTATACCAATAGCATTAAATTAGTGATTTATTTAATGCGATAAAATAATCATGTTTTTAATAAAATTGGTATCATTAGATTTTTGTGAATGCATCTTGTAGTGGTGGTACTACTTGCTTTTTACGGCTCAGTACACCATCTAACCATACTTTATCATTCTCTGGTTTTACACCGTAAGCCTGCTCAACTAAGTTTGCATCGTCAGATACAATTAGCATTTCTGAGCCTTCTTTCATTATATCGGTAAGCAGTAAAAATACAGAGTGGCGGTTGCCCTCAACTTTTAGCTTAGCAATATCGGCTGCAAGGTCTGCTTTAATATCGTCAAAAACAGCAAGGTCGATTACTTCTAGCTGGCCAATGCCTACTAGGTTACCGTTCATGTTGAAATCTTTAAAGTCACGCATTACTAAATCACGTGCTGGTGTGTCTTCTACCGCAGATTTAACGCGGAACATATCCATACCAAGTTCTTTAAAGTCTTCGATGCCTGCAATTTCAGCTAGCGCTTCAACACATTTAATATCGGCTGTGGTACATGTTGGCGATTTAAATATAACTGTGTCGCTTAAAATTGCACACATCATGATACCAGCGATGTCTTTAGGGATTTCTACGTTGTAGAAGTCATACATCATTTTAATAATGGTGTTTGAACAACCAACAGGGCGAATCCAACATTCAAGCGGAGTCGATGATGTTAAGTCACCTAATTTATGGTGATCTACCACACCAACAACGCGAGCTTGGTCGATATCATCAGGTGCTTGTGTTTTTTCTGTGTGATCTACAATATACACATCTTCACCAGCGTAGCTTAACTTAAGCTCTGGTGCTTCAAAACCAAATCTATCAAGGATAAATTGAGTTTCAGGTGAAACTTCACCAAGACGAGTTGGAATTGCTGGCTCATCAATTTGGTTTTTTAAATAAGCCAGTGCAATTGCACCACAAATAGAATCTGAATCTGGGATTTTATGGCCCACTACATACATAGACATTGACGGAACTCCTTTAAATTTGCCGATATTCTAACAAAGTCTGCGGCCTTTAACATATAGACAGCGCAATTAAGTTTTAGTTACACTTTAAAATCTTGAATTTATTAGGTGTATTTATATGCGACTGGGCCGTAAAGGTTGGAACAACGTTATAATATTTTCGATGTTGATTATGATCTTCTTTTTAAATGGCTGGCATAAGCAATTTTTAGGAGGTGAGGATAAACCAGCGTTACAAGCTGTACTCCCCCAGCAAAGTTTTGTACTCACACTGCAATTTGTTGATCAAAAAATTGAGCGCATAGGAACAAGTTGGCGTACAACACCACTACAAAAAGATATACCGCTCGTGTGGAAAGCTTCTGAGCAGCAGCTTAGTGATTTAGTTAACCAATGGCAAAGCGCGGCGCTAATGGGGGTTAATGAGTCTGTTGTTTTTAATCCTAATGCACCTTTATACGTTGCTACATTTGAGTTGGCTGGCGAAAGTATGCCGTGGGTATATTTGCTCTACAAAGGCGATGGACAATATTATTTACTCGAAAAGAGAAGCCAGCGAATACTCGCACTCGATTTAAAAACTGCTCAGCAGTTATTCCCTAGTTTTGATTTTTCACAAAGTGAGTCTAATTAATGCCTGAATTACCAGAGGTAGAAGTGAGCCGAATGGGTATCACTCCCCACGTACAAAACCAAGTTGTTACAAAGGTAAATATTTACAATGCCAGTATGCGCTGGCCAGTGCCCGATGATGTGTATCAACTTGAAGGGCTAATTGTTACAAATATTGAGCGACGAGCTAAATATTTACTTTTACATTGTGAGCTTGGGAGCACTATTTTACATTTGGGTATGTCAGGCAATTTGCGTGTAGTAGATAAAAGTGAGCCGCTTAAAAAGCATGACCATGTAGAGTTTATTTTTGGCAACGGTAAAGCGCTGCGCTTAAACGATCCTCGTCGTTTTGGTTGTTGCTTATGGCAAGAGCCCGGTGAAGTGCATAAGCTACTCTCTAAGCTTGGTCCTGAGCCGCTTACCGATGATTTTTTTGCTAAACGCGTGTACGAACAATCGCGCAATAAAAAAGTACCCGTAAAGCAATTTATTATGGATAACGCAGTGGTGGTTGGTGTTGGTAATATTTACGCGAATGAATCGTTATTCAAAGCGGGTATACATCCAAAGCGAGAAGCGGGAAAAGTATCGCTCAAACGTTATCAAGCACTTATCCCTATTATAAAAGACACGCTTGCGGCGGCTATTACACAAGGTGGTACAACGCTTAAAGACTTTGCACAAAGTGATGGTAAGCCTGGGTATTTTGCCCAAGAGTTATTAGTATATGGGCGCAAAGGTAAGCCATGTATGACGTGCGAAAACGAATTAGAAGAAATTAGATTAGGGCAACGCAGTACTATTTTTTGCTCAAATTGCCAAAAGTAGTTATTTGAATTTTACTGACTCTAAATTTAATGAGATTTAAGGGCCAGCTTTAAAAGCGGGCCCTTTATTTTAAAGCTCGAACGGTGCTACACCGACTGCCTTCATTTTATATCCTACCTGCGCGATTTCGCCCGACCATGTTTCTGTGCTTATTATTCCGGTTACAACGATTGCGTCGTATAGACTATCTATAGGCACACCACCTTTAATCGTTACATGGACTATTTGATTTGGCGGTGGTGGTGGTACGTGTATACAGGCGCCAAAATAAGGCACGAGTAAAAACTCAGTAATGACTTCGCTATCGCCCTCAAGTGGCACAACAAAACCTGGCAAACTTACCGATTGACCATCAAGCGCTTTTACCACTGGAGCATCTAAATCGGGTTGCACCCAGTTTTGATCGCTGCCTTCGTGATTAGCTTGTGCTTGAGTGTCTATTTGCATATGACCTTTGGGAATTAAGTCTTCCCAAAAAATTTCTTTTGGTGGATTGGCATAGCTCGCTACGCTTATAAATAATAAGCTAATAGCAGCAATGTATTGAAAAGCTGTTTTAAAAAATGTCATAAAATACCTAAAAATTATGCTTTTATACTCATGCCATCGCTGAGTGAATAAAAATAAGCGCGAGTAGCGGGTATTAAGCCAATAACAAAACCTGCGGCCATAATAACCCCGATTAAGCCCAGTTCATAGTAAGAGAGCATTGTGATATTTACGCTTATACCGGCATGGCTTTGTAAGTAACCGCTGGCTGAAAAAATAACTAAATAGTAAAGCGCACTACCCACTAGGCAACCAAGTAAAGTTGTCAGTAATGACTCAATACTTATAAGTGTAAATAAATGCCAAGGGCGAGCGCCTACTGAGCGCAATATAGCAAGTTCGCGACGTCGCTGGCTCAGGTTTGCAAGCAATGTCGTTAACATACCAAGTAAGCTAACTAACACGACAACAGCTGAGAATAGTAATAGTATTTTTTCTACTATGGCGAGCATTTCCCATAACTCTTTAAGTGTTACGGTTGGCATAATGCCAAGCAGGGCTTCTGGCTTATATTGATTTATATTGCGCCTAATTTGTAATGTATACAAAGGCGAGTTAAATCCCATTAAAAATGCTGTAATTTGCTTTGGGTGACCGACTAGGCTGTTATGTTCGTCATGCTCATGCCCATGCTCATGCTCATGCTCATGGCTCGCTTTACCGCCGTGAATTAAATCGATTGCAGCCAAAGGAATATGCAGCGTTTTATCAACTGGCGTGCCTGTTGGGTTTAAAATGCCGACGACTTTAAATGGGTTATCGTCATGATGATGAAAACTGGTGTTCCCCATGCCGTGCGATATAACAATAGAGTCGTTAAGTTTGTAGCCTAGTTTATTTGCAACTTCGCTACCTAGCACCACTTCGTTAATTGCGGCAAAAGGGTGGCCTTTGTTAAAGGTTAAATTTTGTTTTTTTGCAAAGCGATAATGGCTAAAGTAATCAAGTGTTGTGCCTAGTACCGCTTGGCCTTTATGGCTGTCGCCTAGGCTTATAGGTATGCTCCATTTTACGCCTCGCTGACTTGTTATGTATTGATAACTTTTCCAACTTACGCCGTTATTAGTATGGCCAATTCTAAATACTGACGAAAGCAGCAACTGTATATCGCCGGTACGCGCACCAACAATTAAATCAGTGCCCGAAATAGTATTACTAAAACTACTTTTAGCATCAATTCGTACACGTTCAATACTCAAAAGTAGCATTACACTAATTGCGATAGTAAATAATGTAAGCAGTACACTTGCGCGGCGATTTAATAAGCTTTTGTAAGCAAGTTTAGCGAGAATCATACCTGCTCCTGCAAATTTATAAGATCAATGGAGCGGTTAAATAAAGGCTTTAGTGTTTCATCGTGGCTCACAAATACCAGCGTACTATTAGATAACTTTGCTTGTTCAAACAGTAGCTTTATAAAGCTCTCACGGTTATTTGTATCGAGTGCAGATGTGGGCTCATCAGCAATTATTAGTTCAGGGCTGCCTATAAATGCGCGAGCGGCAGCAACGCGCTGTTGCTGTCCAATACTCAGTGTCGCTACATCTTTATGGTGATACTGGGCAGTAAGGCCTAAAGCATTTAATAACCGTATCGCTTCTTTTTGTAAGGCAGAGTTTTTATTTGATGATTTCTTTAATATTTTTTGTTTTCGGCTTTTTGAAAACTCACACCCAAGCGTTATATTTTCAATAGGAGTTAAATAAGGAAGCAGGTTAAAGTTTTGAAAAATGTAGCCAATGTGATCCGCTCTAAAAACATCACGGGTGGTATTGCTTAATGTAGTTAGGTTTTGGTCTAAAATTGATACCTCACCGCTGGTGGCTGTATTAATGCCAGCAAGAATCGCTAATAAGGTCGATTTACCTGAGCCACTAGGACCGTGTAAAAAAATATGCTCACCTTTTTCTATAACTAACTCTTTTATGTTGAGCGTGGGTGAGCTATCGCTTTTATGCCACTTAAAAGTTACGTTTTTCAGGTTTATCATTATCAGATTACCAACCCCAGTAGTTTAGATCTTTACGCATTTTTAGCTGTCTTATTATATTTAATGGCTTGGGTTTTAGTTTTTCGTTACTTTGTAAAAATTCATTAGCTGCATTTAATACGCGTTGGCTAGATTGGCCATCGGTATACGGATGAAGTTCCTGGCAATAGCTTTCAATATTTTGCATTAAATCACTAGGTTTAGTAAGCACGTGTTCAATAGCTGCTTCTACTTCATCTGCGTCGGTAATATCAAGTAAATGAGGAAGTGGTTTTTGATTACAAAACGTGACTACCGGTTTACGTAGTAGTAAAAACATTAAAAGAACTGACGATGTATCGCACAGCATAACATCAGCAGCTTGCAGTAACGGCAAAACGTTATCGGTTTCAATAAATGTTAGATTTTCGTTACTCAGCGCTTTATATTTATTAACCCATTCGGCAGGCATTTTAGGATGAAACTGCATCAAAATACGCCACTTACCTTGCTCACTAAAATGTTTTATTTGCTCATATAATTTAGGAGCAAGTGATAGCTTTCGTGAGAAAGTAGAGCATATAAGTAAAGTAGGGCGAGGGTCGTCGCTTACATAAGGATTATTTGAAGTGTTACTAAAAAGTGGATCGAGTGTTGGCCAGCCAGTTTCAGTTACTTTAAAGAAACCATGCTGCTTAGCTAGCTCTTTAAATCGGGTTGTTGTATTTGGGCCTTGCGTACAATATAAATCGTAACAACCACGAATAGTAAAATGACCACGATTACCTTCAGAGCTGCGCTTTTCAGAATTAAAACCATGAAATACAGCTACTTTTTTACCTGGAATAAAGCTAGGTACTATATTACCCGGTATAAACGTAATGTTTGGAGCCCAGCTTTTTACATCTTTTATGGTATGTAAACGTGGCTCGTCTGTGGTTAAAAAATCGGGGTTTACTTCGCTACCCGCTAAAAACCAGCGTACTTCACCACCATGTGTCAATATTTGCGCCTGCAAAGGTCTCAAGATAGCGTATGAATAATTCTGAGAAATATACATTAAGTATTTTTTATTTTTAGTGGCAGTTAAGTAGTTCAAGCTATCTCCTCAGGCTGGTTAGCACATTAAGTTTACCCCATTGCGACTCGCTTATAAATATATGCCTTTATTTGTTTTAAGCATCCGATTGAGCTTTGAGGTTGGCTAGATTATTATACAGCCCATATAACCCCATACCATACTTTGCTCAAAGAGCATCCCTAACCCCGGAGATAGCATGACTAGCTATAAAGTTTTAGACGTAAACGATGATTTACCCATTCGTACCAAAGGTGAAGTACACAGCGGTAAAGTTCGTTCAGTTTATTGGTTAACTGATGAAGACAGCGCACGATTAATTAAAGATAAAGGCTACCAAGTACCGACAGGTACTGAGCTTGCTATTATGGTTATTTCAGACCGAATTTCTGCATTTGATTGCATTTGGCAGGGCGAAAACGGTTTAAATGGCGTACCAGGTAAAGGTATAGCGCTAAACTCAGTGGCAGCCCATTGGTTTAAGTTATTTGATAAAGCGGGTCTTGCGGGTAATCATATTGTTGATATTCCGCATCCGTATGTGTGGATTGTACGCAAGGCCAGTACCGTAAAAGTAGAGGCAATTGCTCGCCAATATATTACGGGCAGCATGTGGCGTGACTACGCTAAAGGCATACGTAACTTTTGTGGTATTGACTTGCCAGAAGGTTTAAAAGCGAACCAAAAGCTTGATAACGTTTTAATTACGCCATCAACAAAAGGTATTATTGAAGGCGTTGCTGATATTCCGCCAGTTGATGATGTAAATATAACTCGCGCTAACATTACTAATAACTTAGATGTATTTAACTTTAAATCGGCAGATGACGTAACCAAATACGAAAAACTGTTAGTTGAAGGTTTTAAATTAATTAGTGATGAGCTAGCGAAGCTTAACCAAATTTTTGTAGATACAAAATTTGAGTTTGGTTATGTAGAGGGTTTAAATGGCGCGCAACAGCTTATATATATTGATGAAGTAGGCACGCCTGATTCGTCACGTATTTGGGATGAAGCCGCTTACAAAGACGGTAAAATTGTTGAAAATTCTAAAGAAGGCTTTCGTCAATTACTGATTAATAACGTGCCAGAGAGCGACGTATTATTAAATAAAGATCGCATGAGTGAGCGTGAGCAGTTAGCTAAAGGTTATATTTTACCAGAATCAGTAATGCTTGAAGTGTCAAATACCTATGTTGGCATAGCGAGTAAAATTGTTGGCAGAGATATCGTGATCCCTGAAGATCCTCGCCAAGAAGTTATTACTATTTTAGATAACGATTACGGATTAATTGTTAAATAACAGCACTTAAGTGCTAATAAAGCCAGTAACTAAATCTTTATTTTTAGTTACTGGGCTATAATTCTTGCAATTAGTGCTCGTCTCTAATTAACTTAACCTAATATTAATGTTTAGGTATTGTTATGTTTGAACGGGCATTGCAAAAGTTTGCTAAAAGTCATTACTTTTTAGCTATAGGTTTGTTTTTTAGTCAGTTTGCTTTAAGTGCAAATGTTGAATTAGTAATAGAAGATCAACACGGCCAAAAGTTATCAGGTGCTGTGGTTGAGCTTAATATTGCTGGTAAACAAGCCACACCATCAAATTTGCCCATTGCTATAATGGATCAAGTCCATAAGCAGTTTTTACCCGAATTATTAGTTGTACAACAGGGTCAAAAAGTTAACTTTCCTAACAGCGATAATATTCGCCATCATGTTTATTCTTTTTCACAAGCTAAGCCTTTTCAACTAAGATTATATTCAGGCCAACCAAAAGAGCCCATTACGTTTGAGCAACAAGGGGTTGTTGTTTTGGGGTGTAATATACATGACTCTATGGTTGGCTATATTTATGTAGCTAACAGCGAATTCGTATATAAAACAGATAAAAAAGGCTATGTAAATTTGCCTATTAATACACTGCCTGCACAAGTGAGTGTGTGGCATCCATTACAAACAGCACCATTGGAGAATAAAAAAATGATAACAATTAATTCTCAAAAACAGTTACAGATAACAGTAAACACATCAACTCCAGCACCCAGAAATACCTTTGGTAGTAAGTTTAAGGCTGGTAATGACTAATAGTTTACGAAATCGCATAACCATTTTATGTGTTGGCTTAGTGTTATTAACCACTATGGTCAGCTTGTTTAGTTTTTGGTGGTCTACGAGTAAATTTCAAGAAGAAAAAGTAAATCAAGATATTACCGTAGCGCAAAATGTTTATAAGCAATATTTAAAGTCAAAAGAAAGCCTACTGTTAACCGCTGCAAAAGTACTCACCTCCGATTTTGGTTTTAAGCAAGCTGTAGCAACGCGAGATGCAGGTACAATCAGCAGCGTGTTGTTTAATCACAGTCAGCGTATTGATGCCGAATTAATGTTGTTACTTGATTTATCGGGTAAGCTAATTTCCGCCAATACTGACGAAGACGTTTTTGCACACAACTTAAAGCCCTTGATGGAAGAGCTTTTAAGTGCGCCAGAAGAGTCTAGTTTTGTGGTGCTTAATAACGAGCTGTATCAAATTATTTTATTACCTGTAAAAGCGCCACGTACAGTAGCCTATAGTTTGGTGGGCTTTAAAATTGACGACAATGTAGCCCATGAACTAAAAAGCTTAACAGGCATGGATGTAAGTTTTATAGGCAGTGCTGACGATATTGTTATTAGCTCATTAGCTAATCGTCCTGAGCAATTTGAACCTGTTAGCTATTTTAGTACCGTAACCACATCGCGGTTTTTTGGTGAGTATTTAGTGTTTCGTAACCGAGAAATAGATTTACCATCGTTGTTGACCCATCCCATAATTATTTTGCTGAGTGCCGATTTAACACAAAGTTATAGTGATTTCGAAAAACTGCTTTTTACACTTATTATTTTAGCTATTTTAACTATGTTTGTAGGTGTTATTACGAGCAGCATATTTGCAAATAATTTAACTACGCCACTTACTCAACTAGCTGTAATAGCAAGGCAATTTGCACAAGGGAATTATGCTTTTGAATTTAAAGGCCAAAGGCAAAGTACCGAAATAGACACGCTAGTCGCAGCGTTTGATAGCATGGGTAATGATATTAATCAGCGCGAGCAACAAATTAGCTTTCAAGCCCGTCACGACTCCCTAACAGGCTTTTATAACCGCTCAGCAATGCTTGAGGTGCTTGATGATGAGTTAGATTCATCAGCCGAGTACACGCTCGTTGCAATAGACATAAAAGGTCTTCGCCATATAAACGATAAGCTCGGTCCGCGCATTGGTGATGACTGCCTAAAGGCCGTTGCTTGCAGAATAAGTGAGTTTTCGGATGAGTTAGGGGGCTTTCATGCCCGTATTGGCGGCGATGAGTTTTTAACTGTGTTTCCGACTGCGGCAGCGCGTGAACACAAAAGCGGTATTGTTGGCTTAATGGCACAATTACAAGCGTGCTACACCATTCAAAAACTAAAAATTAACTTACGCTTTAGTGCAGGCATTGTGCAGTATCCTACACAAGGTATTGCAAGTGATGACTTAATGCGCCGTGTGCTAATTGCAGTTGAAAGTGCTGCAAACACACAAGAGAGCATACATTACTATCAAAATGGCGAAGACGAAGCGCACTTAGAGCGCTTAATAATGCTTGATGAACTAAAGCAGGCTATTAGTGATGACGATGGTCAATTGTTTATGACTTATCAGCCAAAATTACATTTGAAATCGCAAAAAATAGATAAAGTTGAGTCGCTTATTCGCTGGCAGCGAAAAGATGGTAGCTGGGTTAATCCTGAACTGTTTATTGACTTAGCCGAGCAGTCGGGGCTTATTGTTGAGCTTACTGGGTGGGTTGTTAATACGGTTGTAGCACAAGTAGCTGATTGGCAGTCTAAAAATATAAACTTACAGGCTGCAATAAATGTATCTGCGCAAGATATAGCATTTCCGGGCTTTCACGCTGCATTAGTTCGCACGCTTAAAAAGTACAAATTAGATTCTAAGCTGATCACTATTGAGCTTACTGAGCGCGATATGATCGAAAACGAAGAAAAAGGTATTAAAGCGCTCGAAAACCTAAAGGCAATTGGCGTTAAAATATCATTAGATGATTATGGTGTAGGGCAAACATCACTTGGTAGATTAAAAATGCTGCCTATTGATGAGCTTAAGCTAGATAAGTGCTTTATCCTAAAACTTGATGAATCGCAAAAAGATCAATTTATAGTGCAATCATCAATTACGTTGGGACATCAGCTAGGTTTCTCGGTTGTAGCTGAAGGGGTTGAAACGCTTGGCTCATTAAATTTACTTAGAGGCATGCAGTGCGACCATGCACAAGGCTATTACTTAAGTAGGCCTTTAAAAGCAGAACTATTAGAAGAATGGCTGGAGGAATACTATGCAAAAAATTAAATACTTATTAGCAAGTTTGTTTTTAATAGTTAGTGTGCCGAGCATTGCAAGCAATGGAAAACTGCTAGCTACGCCGGGAGTTTCTCAAATTGAAGGCAGTGGCGGCGGGGGGATTGTACCGTGGGCACAACTTGCTGGGTACGCAAGTGATGATGAATTTTCGGTAAATGGCTTTTGTAGTCGCGCAGATGTAACCGACTACACACTTGACGTATGTGGTGCACAACTTAATTTATTTAATCGTGTTGAGCTTAGTTATGCCCAACAGCGCTTTGATGTACCAGCACTTGATGCTGAAATAGAGCAATCAATTACAGGTGCTAAAATACGTTTGTACGGCGATATTGTTTACAGTGATTGGCCACAGCTTAGCTTAGGGATTCAGCATAAATCACTGGATGATGGCAGTATTGCAACACTTGTAGGCGCAGAAAAGACTAGCGGTACTGACTACTACCTCGCTGCTAGTAAATTACATTTAGGGGCTATTGCTGGCTATAACTGGTTTTGGAACGTAACTACAAGATACAGTGAAGCTAATCAACTTGGTTTACTTGGTTACGGTGGAGAAAATACTAGCGGAAAAGTATTATTTGAAGGCAGCACAGCACTATTTTTGAGTCGCGAAATAGCCGTAGGTGTTGAGTATCGTCAAAAATCAAATAACTTAAACTTAGGCGAACAAGATTGGAAAGACTTATTTGTAGCGTGGATGCCTAACAAGCATGTGAGTGTGACTGCGGCTTACCTTGATTTAGGAAGCATTGCAGGGGCTGACGATCAAACAGGTTGGTATTTATCGGTTACAGGGTATTGGTAATGAAAAGCGTTGGTATTTTTTTGATTTGTTTAGGGTTGCTTAGTGGGTGTGCAAATTCTACTAAGCTCTCACTTTATCAAAAGCTGGATGGTAAAGCTGGGATAGGCAGAATTGTTGATAGCTTTATCTATCAAATAGGCAATGACGAGCAGATAATTCATTACTTTGAACACAGCAATATAGCGTACTTTCGCCAAGGGTTTATTACTCATATGTGTATGTTAGTAGAAGGCCCATGTACATACGATGGCGACTCTATGGTAGCAATCCATACAGGTATGCATATTACAGAGAAAGACTTTAATCATGTGGTTGATTTACTTATAAATGCAATGAATGAGCAGAACATTAGCCATAGTTTGCAAAACGATATTCTCTCTAGAATGGCACCACTTCGTGGTGAAATTATAAAAATGTAGCCATAAAGGCTTTAAAGTAATTATTAAGTAAAGGGAACCTTGCTTTGATGTCATTGTCCACTTAGAATTATTTCATAAAAACAATAATTGGCAAATATAGCTTGTATGGCTTATCTATTCATCTCTCGCAAAAATGTACACGCAAAATACTATAAAAAAATAATCAAAAAATTGTCGATGGATTGCCAATTACATATCATGGGAGCTCCTAAGCTTTCTGCTGTTAAGTATTTAAAAGATGCGTTTCAAGTTAATTTTACTGATGTAGTTAACTCTCAGCTAAAACGCAAAAGAGCACGTAATGCTATCTGGAATAGTCCTATTATTGCTGCTGTTTACAGTGCTGGGTTAGTTTTATTTGAACGATTACGATACGCTAAGTATTTAGCCTTATTAACCGAGACTAATCCTGACTGCATTGTTATTTGGAATGGCAATAAACTTCCAAATACAACCGTTGCTATGGCTGCAAAAGCATTAGGTGTAAAGCAGTTTTATTATGAAAATGGTTTACTACCCGGTACAAGCAGTTTAGACCCTAATGGTATTAACTATAATGCGTCGTTAAGCCGTGACCCTTCTTTTTACCTAAATTTTGACCCACAAAATAAGTTAAACTTTTCTGCGCCGGATTTAATTCCAAGAGCTGATCATAAAAAGCGCTGTGAATTTGAGTGCGCCGATGTGCCAGAACGCTATATATTTGCGCCTTTTCAAGTACCTCACGATACTCAATTAGCTAGCTTTTCTCCGTGGATAAACTCTATGGACATGTTTTACGACGAGGTGATTAAAGCCGTCAAAAGCTTAAATGATCCAAGTTTAAAAGTGGTTTTTAAAGAGCATCCGTCGTGGCATAAACATTACGCTCATCTTTATGAAAAAGATCCGATTGCAATTTTTGCTAATGGAAATCAAACGAGTGATTTGATTAAGTGCGCAGAAGCCGTATTAACGATTAATTCAACGGTCGGCTTAGAAGCATTACTGCTAAATAAACGAGTTTTAACTCTTGGACAAGCCTGTTACAACATTGAGGGCTTGGTACAGCATGCGAGCACTGCCGAGCAGCTTGCAGCAAATCTGAACGAAGTAATGCAGGGCTGGCAACCAAATACATTATTAAAGGATAAGTTTTTTAGCTTTATTGAACATGTATATTGTATTCCTGGCGTTTGGAAACACACTGAAGATAAACACATTAAAGCGATTGAAGCGCGTTTTACGGGTAATGATGAGTTTGCTAAATATCATGGTGATAAGGAATCGTAGTGAAAAACCTAATTAGCTGTCAGCAATTACACGAGCAAATTAATAATCCTGCATTAGTGATATTTGATGCAGGTATGCTGCGCCCAGGTGTTTTGGGTACTTATTCGCCACAAGCAATGCTGCCCAACGCTAAACGTTTTGACATAAAAAACGAGTTGGCCGATAGATCAAATCCCTTACCAAGTACGGTATGCAGCGAGCAGCAGTTTACCCACGTGATGCAAAATGCAGGAGTAAATAACGATTCGTTTATAGTTGTATACGAAGATGGCGGTTTATTTAGCGCAGCAAGGGCGTGGTGGATGTTTAAAGCTATGGGGCATCACAACGTAAAAGTACTCAGTGGTGGCCTTAAAAAGTGGTTAGAGAGCGGTTACGCCACACAGCAAGGTTATAGCAAATCGTTAGGTAAAAGTGATTTTACGGCAAGCTATAATTCTGAGTATTTTATCAATAGCCAACAAGTGGTTGACGCAATTGATGAGCCCAGCATTGTATTGCTAGATGCACGTGCTTATAAGCGTTTTACAGGCGAAGAAAGTGAACCCCGAAAAGGCATGCGTAGCGGGCATATCCCAAATAGTCGCTCGTTGCCTTTTATGGATTTACTTAATAAAGGTGAAGCCAAACCACTTGCCGAAATTAAAGCGATATTTAGTGACGTGGTTGATGATGCGCGGCAGTTACAGTTTAGCTGTGGCTCAGGTATTACAGCGTGTGCTTTAGCGTTATTTGCTACTGAATGTGGTTACAGTAATTTAAGCGTTTATGATGGTTCGTGGAGTGAGTGGGGTGCAAGTGATTCATTACCCATCGCCACAGGAGAAAAGTAGATGTGTTGTGGGTTTAGAGCTTGCTCACGTTAAAGCCGCAGCGTCTCTAAACCTCTTTGTAAATAACAGTACTTAAAAATATTACTCACAAGGAGAAGTGAAAGAGAAGAAAATGAGAAGGTAAAAACCAGTGCTTGCTCGTATTTGAATACTCTTTTTATACAATCACTTACTCTAAAAGCGCAGCGCCTCTAAACCTTCTTGTGAATAACAGTACTTAAAATATTATTCACAAGGAGAAGTGAAAGAGAAGAAAATGAGAAGGTAAAAACCAGTGCTTACTCGTATTTGAATACTATTTTTATACAATCACTTACTCTAAAAACGCAGCGCCTCTAAACCTCTTTGTGAATAACAGTATTTAAAAATATTACTCACAAGGAGAAGTGAAAGAGAAGAAAATGAGAAGGTAAAAACCAGTGCTTACTCGTATTTGAATACTATTTTTATACAATCACTTACTCTAAAAGCGCAGCGTCTCTAAACCTCTTTGTGAATAACAGTACTTAAAAATATTATTCACAAGGAGAAGTGAAAGAGAAGAAAATGAGAAGGTAAAAACCAATGTTTGCTCGTATTTGTATTAAATAGTTTTTACTTTCTAAAACCATAAGGGCAATTTTTACAACCATTTTTGCAGCACGAACCACGCTTTAAAAAAAACCACTTACTAAATACCATGTAACCATTTTGCATGGTGTAGTCGAGCCCTTCGATTAAATTGTCGTTACCTCTAAATTGTTTTGCAAAGTCTATTTGGGTTTTAATAGGTTGTGTATAAACACCCTCTAAAAAAGTATTTATTTTATTCAGCGTGCACTTGCGGCATAAACAACTTGTTGCTGTGGTATCTAGCGGTAAAATAGCAGGCAGTTCGTTGCACCAACACGCTGATATATCGTCTACATTACACGTTAGAGTACTGTGGCATTGAGTACAGTTAAGTTGAGTCATTATAATTCTTTTTAGTAACAGTGAGCCAAGAATAACAAATATTATGAATACACAAAAAGCATTAGCTGAATTTATTACATTTGGAGAGCAAAGGGACAAAGCTATATCGGTTATTGTTTCAAGCCCTGCTGATAGCAATAAAGCTCACTATACTCTCTCAACCGAGGTTTTAATTGATGTGCTTAAACGCTGTTTAAGTAACGAAATAGACTTAGATGATTTGGAGCTTTGGGCAAACGTAATTGAATCGCGAGATGACATTGATTGTACTGAGCATGAAGGTTTTATTTATGCGCTCAGTAATAGCGAGCAAATGGGAGAGCTTAATCATCAAAAGCTTGCTCAAATAGTTGCGTTAGTAAAAGTTTGATTTGTTTAAAAAGCGAGGTGTAAAACCTCACCTAAAAAAAACCGCACTTCAATTGAATGCGGTTTTTTAAATTGAGGACAACCGTTTTAAGCGATTATTTATGATATCCCAAGCACGTTTCTACTTCGTTTTTAGAACCTAAAATAACGGCTACTCGCTGGTGGATTGCATCAGGCTGAATATCCATAATACGCTCGGTACCGGTTGATGCGATACCGCCAGCTTGCTCTACTAACATAGCCATTGGGTTTGCTTCATAAAGTAGGCGTAATTTATTTGGCTTTTTAGGATCTTTAGTGTCGGTAGGGTAAGTAAATAAACCGCCACGGCTAAGCACGCGATGTACATCGCCCACCATTGCTGCAATCCAGCGCATATTAAAGTTTTTAGCGCGCGGGCCTGTATCGCCTGCTAGCAAATCATTGATATAGTTTTGCATAGCTGGCTGCCAATGGCGTTGGTTAGACGTATTAATGGCAAATTCGTTTGTATCAGCAGGGATTTCGGCAAAATCTTGTGTAAGTAAAAAGCTGCCTTGTGTTTTATCAAGGGTAAACATGCGCGTGCCTTTACCTGTAGTCAGCGCAAGCATTGTTGATGGCCCGTAAAGTACGTAACCAGCTGCAACTTGCTTATGGCCGGGCTGCATAAATATGCTTTGATCAGCAGCGTCAGAACCTTCAGGCGCTTCCATAATAGAAAATATAGTACCCACAAGTGAGTTAATGTCCGTATTTGACGAGCCATCGAGTGGGTCAAATGCTACTATAAATTTAGCGTCTGGGTTACCTGCTACTGTGTAGTCTTCTTCTTCAGAGGCGATTGCTTTAACCGTACCTGATTCCAGTAAAATATCTTTTAACAACTGATTAGATAATACATCGAGCTTTTTTTGAGTTTCACCTTGAATGTTTTCATCAAGGGTTGAGCCTAATACGCCAGAAAGCGCGCCTTGACCAACGCGAAACGAAATTTCTTTACATGCTGCTAAAATTGTTCGAATTAATGATAAAAGTTCTCTTGAACAACCATCTTCAAGTAATACTGGAGGGAGTCTACGCATTCTATTTTCCTGATAACGTGTTAAAACCAATCATAATGTGAGAGAGATTAGCTTAGAGCGCTGAAATTCGTCTTAAATAACTGTATTGTTTAAATAGCACCCTATAATGGGACCACCTAATCGTACTTAAAACACAAATAACAAAGATAAGATTATGAAAAAAATACCACTACTAAGTTACATATTCTTTACTGTGCTGTGCTCTATCATAACTCAAGCGCACGCAGCAATTAAGTCAATTGATGAATTTACTACGCAAATGAATCATTTTCCGGGCTATTATTCGTTTTTTTACGATACCCAAAACGCAAAAGTATATTTAAAAATTGATAAGTTTGAACAACAATTTTTACTGCAGCAAAGCTTGCCTTACGGTATCGGCTCTAACGATATAGGCCTTGATAGAGGTCAGCTTGGTAATACTCACCTTGTGCAGTTTGAGCGTTTTGGCGACAAAGTAATGCTGCGGGCTGTAAATACTTACTATCGTGCTAACACAAGTAACAATGCCGAACAGCAAAGTATTAAAGAAGCGTTTGCATCAAGTATACTTGCTGGTTTTAAAGTAGTCGCAGAAGATAAAGCCACAGCACTTATTGATTATACGCCTTATTTATTAAGTGATGTACATGGCGTAAGTCGCAAGCTTGCTGCACGTAAGCAAGGGAACTTTAGCCTTGATGAATCACGTAGCGCCGTTTATATGAATCGCTCAAAAGCATTTGTAAAAAACACCGAGCTTGAAGCCGTACTTACATTTAAGGGCACTAAACCAGGTGAATTTGTTCGCCAAGTAAGTGTCGACCCTTATGCGCTTACTGTTCATATGCATCATTCACTTATTCAATTACCAGATGATAACTACACACCTCGTAAGTTTAATCCGCAATCAGGTTTTTGGAGTATAGAACATAAAGATTACGCAGCGCCGCTTGGTGACTCTATGTACGTGCGTTATATACCGCGCCATCGTTTAACTAAAAAAGACTCAAGTTTACCTATTAGTGAACCTGTTAAACCAATTGTTTATTACCTTGATCCTGGCGTACCAGAGCCCGTTAAAAGCGCTTTGCTTGAAGGTGGGAAATGGTGGAACGACGCATTTACTGCTGCAGGATATAAAAATGCATTTATAGTAAAAGTGCTGCCAAGTAGCGCCGACCCTATGGATATTCGTTACAACGTCATTCAATGGGTACACCGTGCAACGCGTGGTTGGTCATACGGTAGTTCTGTAATTGACCCGCGTACAGGTGAAATACTTAAAGGGCATGTAACACTTGGCTCATTGCGTGTTCGCCAAGATATTTTAATAGCTGAAGCACTCGCTGCTCCTTATTTAAAAGGCAATGAAGTTGCTAAAAACTTGCAAGCAATGGCGCTTGATCGGATTCGCCAATTAAGCGCGCATGAAATTGGTCACACGTTAGGTATTGCTCATAACTTTGCGGCATCGGTAGGTGATAGAGCTTCTGTAATGGATTACCCACATCCGCTACTTAGTTTTAATGAACAAGGTAAGCTTGATGTAACGCGCGGCTATGCAACAGGCATGGGCGTGTGGGATACCCAAGTAATTAAATATGGCTATAGCGATTTCACTAACCAAGATGAAAGCGCAGAACTTGCTGCTATTTTAAAGGAGAACAAAACTAAAGGCCTTGAGTTTATATCAGATAGTGATGCTCGTGCTAAAGGTGGCGCACATCCAACAGCTCATCTATGGGATAACGGCACTAATCCTTCTCAGGAGCTTTTAAGAGTTCTCGACGTACGTAAAAAAGCGCTTTCGAAGTTTGGTATTAATAATATTAAAACGGGCGACTCATTATCGCAATTAGAGGAAAAACTAGTTCCGCTTTATCTGTTTCACCGTTTTCAGGTTGAGGCTGCGGTTAAGCTTATAGCCGGTGTTGATTACGAATACGAAACACGTGGTGATTCACCCGTAAAAGGCGCACAAGTCGTTAATAAAAAAACACAGCAAGAAGCGGTAAACGCTATTTTTGCAACGCTTAAGCCAAGTAACTTATTACTTCCTGAATCGGTACTATCGCTAATTCCGCCAAAAGCGTATGGCGAGTCTAAGTCGCGCGAGAGCATAGTGGGGCGCACAGGGTTAACGCTCGATGCAATGGCATTACCCGAGGTTGCAGTGCAGCACAGCTTGTCGCTTTTATTAAACGCACAACGTTTAAACCGCCTAGCGCAGCAGCAAGCGCGTAGTAATGACTTTTATAGTTTAGATGAGTTGCTTGAGGAGCTATATAGCCAAGTGTTTAACGCGTCATCACCTAATACAATGACAGGTAAAATCACTCAGCGCGTGCAATTTTTAACTGCAAAAGCCATGGCTGATTTAGTAGCAAGCGATAGTGTAAGCCCTGAAGTGCAAGCGCAGTTACGTTACTACTTAGTTAAGTTAAGTGAAGACTTTAACCAAAACTCAATGCTGAGCCATACAAGTACTGGCGAGAGTGCGTTTAAGCAATATTTAGCTGAGCAAGTAAATCAGTTTTTAATTAAAGGGCAATGGCCAAACAACTTTAAAGTGCTGCCAATCCCGCCGGGCTCACCAATTTAGAATAAAAAGTAGAAGCGCTTAGTTTTAATCAATTACAAAGCAAAACACCGAGTATATTTATACTCGGTGTTATTTTATTCTAAAAACGAATACGTACTCTAAGATTTTATTTGCACTAAATCGTAATCGGCCATACCAGGTACTATTGCCTGTAAGCGAGACTCGGTTACATCGAGTGCATTTAAACATTCGCAATACTCAGAAGCCTTAAGCTCTAATTGATGCGCCTTTTTTTGTAGCGACTTATCAATTTCTCTTGAGATAATATCCATGCGTTGCCCCATGTCGTTAATGCGATCTTCTATATTACCTTCACGCGATTTAAACGCATCTCCAAGTGATACCAAAATAGCACCTAACGATCCATGAACAGCAGAGTGAATTTGCTGGCTGATCTCTTTAGTGAAAAAATCATCTATTTGCGAAAGTGATTGAGGGGCTATAAAAAAGAAGTCATCTCCGCGCTTAAACTTATCCATTAGCGCGCGCTCTACATACTGCAATTGTGTTTTAAGTACTTCAGGTTCTTTGTCTGACATACCTTCAACTACGTGTTCAATAGCGCTTAAACCTAAGTTAACACCATCGGTAGCAAGGTTTACTAATTCGGGGACTGTGTGGCGAATACCATTACTAAACTGTTCGAGTACTTTGCTTTCGTCATCGCTTAAATCAACCCAATAACCGCGAATAAACAGTTGGTTATTGTTATTAATTTGGACACGAGTTTGGCCTTTATCTAATATGCGAATTGCATCGTCAGTAATAATTAAACCATGACGTAATTCAACATCGCATTGGGCTTGAGCAAAGACACTAGTGCTTGAGAGCGCCATGGATAACGCCAATATCGAACGAGATAGAAACGCCATAAACACCTCAAAAAGACTAAAATGGAAGGCGAGTAGGTTAACAAAAAAACAACTTTATGCAAGGGAAAATAAACCTATCAACTATCTCACAGAATAGTTGTATAGAGTGCAGCTTGAGTTTTTAGATACGGTTATGTTGGGCAAAATCAACAGTCCAACAAAGGGCTTAATATATAGCTAGAGAGGGTAGAATTGGCTCATAATAAAATAAGAACACGTGGTTTTTAAATGAAGTTTAAAAAGATACAGCTATTTATATCAATTAAGCTTAATAGCCGACTCTAAATTTACTCTGGAGTCGGCTCAAAAGACTAAAAACTAAATATTTAGTGTGAAACCACTATTAAGCGAATTGCATCAAGTTGTAGCTGCGTTTTTTCAATATACGTAGTTAGGTCGTTACGTTGCTTATCGTAGAAGGTAATTTCTTCTTGGCGAATATTCGGATTAATTTGCTTCAGGGCAACAAGTCGCTCTTGCTCTTCACTGAGTGATGTTTGCATTTTAGCAAGTGACGCTGCGCGAATAACTTCAAGTTTTTCTTGTGCCATATCTTTAGCGGTAGTGATCATTGGGTGAACAGCGCTTTGCAATGCACCGGCAAGCTTACTTGCTGTTTGGCGGCCTACGGCTGATAACTGCTGATTAAAGCCTTCAAATGCCACGTTTTCACCTAGGTTATTACCTGCTTTATCGAGCAATATACGAATTGGTGTAGGCGGTAAAAAGCGACCAACTTGTAATACTTTTGGTGCCATTGCTTCTGCAACAAAAATAAGCTCAACAAAAAAGGTACCAGGCGGTAACTTTTTGTTTTTAAGTAATGCTACTGATGCGCTACCAAAGTCGTCGTCACAAATCATATCCATGGTGCCTTGCACCATAGGGTGATCCCAGCTGATAAAGTGTACATCTTCTTGCGAAAGTGCAGTGTCGCGATCAAAGGTAACCGTCATACCGTCTTCTTTAAGCGATGGGAACGATGCATTTAACATATGTTCCGTTGGCTTTAAGATAATGGTGTTTTCGCCTTTATCTTCTTGGCTTACGCCAAATGTGTCAAACACGTTGATCATGTAGCTTGGCAATTCAAACTGGTTATCGAGTTTTTCGATATCAGTCACAAGCGAGTCGGCAGCACCTTGACCCGATGAATGTAGCTCTAGTAAACGATCTCGTCCGCTTTCCATTTTTTTACGCAGTACCGCATTTTGTTGTGCTACTTGCTCAAGTAATGGATCGAGTTCGTCTTCATCGCAGTTATGCGCAGAAATATGCTCAAGTAGGTCATCACGGAACTCTTTATAAAGCATTTGCCCCGTTGTTGATGTAGATTCGAATGCATCTAGACCTTCGTTATACCAACGTAGCAGTACTTCTTGAGCGGTGTTTTCAAAATATGGCACATGAATGTTCACATCTTGCGTTTGACCTATACGGTCTAGTCGACCAATACGTTGCTCGAGCAAATCTGGATTTAGTGGTAAATCAAACAACACTAAGTGATGCGAAAACTGGAAGTTACGACCTTCTGAGCCAATTTCTGAACACAGTAATATTTGTGCATTATCGTATTCGTCTGCAAAAAATGCAGCAGCGCGGTCACGCTCAATAATCGACATGCCTTCGTGAAATACCGACGCTTTAATTGCTTCACGTTCACGCAGTATTTGCTCAAGGCTGATAGCTGTTTCAGCTTTAGCACATATAAGCAGTACTTTTTCGCGCTTAAGTGTTTTAAGGGTGTCGATTAACCAATCTACACGTGGATCGAATAAACCCCAGCTTGCGCTTTCGCCTTCAAATTCTTGGAATATTTTTTCAGGAAACAGAGCACGGTGTGCACTTAGTTCAGGGTTTTGAATACCGCCCATATTACCAAGAACCGACATAGCCGTTTTATACTGCTTTGGTAATGCCATTGGGTAGGCGTGTAATTTACGGCTTGGGTAGCCGTCAATGCCGCTGCGGCTATTTCTGAATAATATACGACCTGTGCCGTGGCGATCGAGTAGCATGTTAAGTATTTCTTTACGCGCTGGTAAATCACCTTGCTGTGCTTTTTCAAGAATATCAGTAATGTCGGTTTCTTTTAATAGCTCAATTAGCGTGGCTTTGGCTGCGTCGTCCAGAGCTTGCTCTTGCAGTAATTGATTTGCCGCTTCAGCAACGTCTTTATAATTTGCTTCTTCTTCTTTAAACACGTCGTAGTCGTAAAAACGATCCGGATCGAGTAACTGTAAACGTGCAAAGTGACTGCTGTGACCAAGTTGATCAGGCGTTGCTGTAAGCAAAATAAGACCCGGAATATCTTGGCTAAGCTCTGCCATACGTTGGTATTCTGAGCTTGGCTTGCCGTTATTGATACTTAGGTGGTGGGCTTCATCTATTACTAAAAGGTCCCAATCAGCAAGCGTTGCTTGTTCAAACCAACGTTTTTTCTTGGTTAAAAACTCAAGGCTGGTAAGTACTAGTTGCTCTGTATCAAATACGTTTGGAGAATCTGCAAACGCTTCATCGCAGCGCTCTTCATCAAAAATAGAAAAACGTAAGTTAAAGCGGCGTAGCATTTCTACTAACCATTGGTGTTGTAGATTTTCAGGCACCACAATAAGTACGCGGCTTGCACGGCCACTAATAATTTGTTGATGTAGTATCATGCCCGCTTCAATTGTTTTACCAAGGCCTACTTCATCTGATAAAAGTACGCGTGGGGCAAAACGTTTACCCACTTCTTGTGCAATATAAAGCTGGTGCGGAATAAGATTAGCACGCTGACCAATTAAACCTTTAATAGGCGATTGTTCACGTTCAAATTTATGTAACCACGTTTGGTAGCGAAGTGTGTAGCGATCAAAACGATCTACTTGGCCTGCAAATAAACGATCTTGTGGTTTATTAAATTTAATAAAATGATCTAAAAAGGTTTCTTTAAGTTTAGCCGTTTCGCCATTATCAACACGGGTGCCGTGATAGCAAAGTAACTCGCCTTGTACTTCAATAGACTCTACTTCTAATTCCCATTCTTCAACGCTTTTGATCACATCGCCAGGATTAAATGCCACACGGGTAACAGGTGCTTCTGCACTAGAATAAACACGGTTTTCACCACTGGCAGGAAATAATATGCTGACCTGACGGCCTTCAATGGCAACAACGGTGCCTAATCCTAAATCTGACTCTGTATCACTGATCCAACGCTGACCTAAGGAAAAATTCATGTATGTCTCGTCTATGATGAAAAAGGCGGCTATGTTACCTGTAAGCTAACACCACTGCAAGGCGCTATTTGGCTCACTTTTAATTAATTTTGTAAGTGTTAATTATTACTATTAAAACAGCTTGTTTATGACTCTTTTTTAGGTAAATCAAAACTAATTACAGTTTGTAATAAAACGGACTTTTATGACAAATAGACTAAACTTACATTATGCCTTAGCAATTAAGTATTGCAGGTTTAAGTTTTGCCCGTTTTACTTAGTTATTTTGGTATAGCATAAAAATCATAAAACGTAAGGAAAGTGCTATGGAAAAAGCTTCGAACCTTGAAAGTAAAATGTATGTGCTAGATACCAACGTACTACTTCACGAACCACTCGCTTATTTGTCTTTTCAAGAGCATGACGTTGTAATTCCGATGACGGTGCTTGAAGAACTTGACCATATAAAAGACAGAAAACACGACGTAAGCCGTGATGCGCGCGTCGCTATTCGTGGATTAGATGAAGTTCTTAAAAATGCAACGCCTGAACAAATGCTACAAGGCGTGGCGCTGCCGAGTAACAAAAAGGCAAAAGCGAGCTCTGCCGGTACCCTAATTATTGTAAACGACCATTTATTTGCCGACTCTATTTCTGGTCTGCCGGGTAACGAAAACGACCATCGTATTATTAATTGCGCCGTGTATTTACAAAAGCAGCACAGTGATTCAAAAGTTATATTAGTAACAAAAGACATAAACATGCGTTTAAAGGCCAAAGGCGCAGGGCTTAAATATGTTGAGGATTACCGCACCGACCAACTTATTGATGACATAAGCCTGCTCACTAGTGGTTATAAAAAAATTGAAGGTGATTTTTGGGATCATGTTGGGGAGTGTAATACGCAGCAACACGGACGAGATACGTTTCATCATGTGCCTAAAAACTTAATCCCTGATGTATTTTGTAATGAATATTTACTTGATGGAGGGGATCAGTTTGCGGCGCGCGTTAAATGCTACGATGACGAGCACATAACGCTCAAAGATATTGGTGTTGAGCGTTTAATGCATCAACAAGCATGGGGCGTTAAGCCCAAAAATATTTATCAAGGGATGGCATTAGATGCACTACTGGATACAAGTATTGAGCTTGTTATTTTAACAGGACCAGCAGGGTGTGGTAAAACCTTGTTAGCACTTGCCAGTGCCCTTGAAATGGTCATCGAAAAAGGTATTTACGATAAAGTAATAGTTACCCGTAATACGCCAGAAATAGCAGAGTCTATTGGCTTTTTGCCAGGCACGGAGGAGGAAAAAATGGCGCCATGGCTTGCAGCTATCACTGATACGCTGGAGGTATTGCACAAAGGCGACGAAAATCCAATATCGAGTCGAAATTACATAATGGAGAAGGCTAATGTACAGTTTAAATCGGTTAACTTTATGCGCGGGCGTAGTATTCAAAATGCGGTGGTAATTTTACAACCCCGAATTGGAAAGATTTTAAAGTTTTTACCCCCTTGTTTTTATTGGCCTGTAGAAAAAGTAAAAAGAATTTCTCTAAACATGGATTTTTGTAACGACTTTAAGCATTCCCACAATAGCCAATCTTTACAGAGTATTTGTTATTTGGGATGTAAGTACAACACGCATTCTAGCAACGATGCAAACTTTTGGAGGGCTGCGTCATGAAAAGCTCTGTTGAAAACCGAAACCCTCGTGTTCTTGACACGTCTGCGTTGGTTCATGATCCAAAAAGTATCCTGTCATATCAAGATGATATTTACATCTGTCTAACAGTTCTAGAAGAATTAGATAACTTAAAAGAAAGAACTAACAAATCGGTTAGTGCTGATGCTCGTGTATGTATTCGTATGCTTGAAGATATAATAAATGGGCACAGTGCAGAAGAGATGGAAGCTGGTATTCCACTGCCTTCTACTGAAACAGCTAAACGAGGAAAACTGTTTATTGGAATTGATACCCAGCTCGATATGGCTAAAGAGTTAAAGCACGGTATTGGAAGTGACGCTGACAATAGAATAATTAACTATGCACTGTATCTTCAGAAGGACTTAGATAAAGACGTAGTAATTGTTAGCCGTGACATTAATATGCGCTTGAAAGCTCGAACCGTAGGGGTCATGGCAGAAGACGTTGCCGTAGATAATCAAATATCAGATATTGATCTTTTATACACAGGGGTACAAGCCTTTAAAGGAGATCTTTTTGATCGAATTAAATCAGACAAAGACTTCAAGGTTTCAGGAGAAGTTTATACTTTCCCAATAAGTCTATTTAATGATGAAGTTCAGCCAAACATGTATTGGTACGATGAAGCTGGACACATTGGGCGAATTTCAGAAGTAACAGATACTGAGGTATTCACAAAGTTATTGCCTCGTAAACAAGAAAAAGTATGGGGCATTTTGCCTAAAAATCAGCGTCAGGCAGTAGCTTTAAGCCAATTAACAGATCCATATTATGACTTAAATATCATCCTTGGCCCTGCTGGCTCCGGAAAAACTTTTTTAGCAGTTGCTTCGGCGCTGCATCAAGTATTGGAGTTAAAAAAGTACAAAAAAATCGTTGTGGTGCGCTCCAGAGACTTTATGGACGATGATCCGGGGTTTTTACCCGGTGACCTGACAGAGAAATCAATGCCGTTATTAGCAGGTATAACAGATGCGCTTATATCAATGCATTCAGGTGATAACAATGAAGGTAATATTAGTGCAACTGTTGAGCATGTGATCGAAAAAGCCAATATAGAATTTACTAGTATGGCTTACTTCCGAGGTCGTTCAATAGACGATGCTGTTTTAATCATTGATGAAGCTCAAAACATGACTAGAGCGCAAATTAAGGGCATGTTAAGCCGTGGTGGCAAAAATTGTCGCACAATCGTGTTGGGCAACTTAGCCCAGATTGATGATAAGTTTGTCACACCCGCATCTTCAGGTGCTAGCGCGGCTGTTAACGTGTATAGAAACTATGAAAAAGGCTCAGTATTGATATTTGATGAAGTAGAGCGTAGTAGCTTGGCTGAATTCACTGAAAAGAACATGTAGGCATCAAACTACAATTCACATTTCCTTATAATATTGCGACAATAGCCACTGCTTTTTGCAGTGGCTTTTCAGAGAAGCCCGTTCCCACGAAAACAGGACGAAATGGATTTACTCTGAACTAAAAGATTAAATATTCACAAAAACTGAGTGACATAGGTGCGTGGCCTAGCGTTGCCGTTTTTTGGTGTATTGATGTCTTTTAATAAAGAAGACCTGCTAGTAAATATAAAAAGGCAGGCAAAACGATTATCTAAATTATTAACTATTCCCCTTGGACAAGCCCAAGAAGCCCTAGCTATTTGTCTGTATGACTGTAACAGTTACAGCGATTTACTAGTAAAAATAAAAGCTGAATCCTTTGACAACCCATTGATAGCACTGTCTGCTCTCTCACCAAACTCGGAAATATTTTTAGTAAAAATATTAGCTAGCCACCTAGATAGCATCATTGGAAATTTTGAAAAAAAATTTCCCGGTTCCAATATAAATGAAGAATTAGTCATATCCCTTTTCGGACTTAGCTTTGATGAGTTCAAAGCCAAAATTTCTGACTGATTTTGTACAAATCCGTAAGTTGCCATTTAAAAATTTAGCGATATTATGAGTGAAAGGTTGTGCGGACAGCCTACGCCTACACATGTTTTTCGCCTTGAAAAACGTGAACAGTGAAGCGGAGCATCCGTAAAAATTTGGTTATTTGAACAATAAATAAAGCAATGTGTTGGTAGGCCATTGTTTATTGGAAAGTTGTTTGGAGAACTAAGTGATCTCACTTTATCAATTAAAGAATAAGCTCAATAAACAAGCAAAAGAGTTTGCTGAGTTATTAGAGTTTCCTGATCTTTACGCCCAAGGCCTGTGGGCTAGAGGTGTTTATAACTGCCCTCATTTTTCTGATACCCATAAATATCTCTCTGAAGTATTTGAAAAGAAAAAGCTGGACTCAATTCTAAAGCACGATTCCCTGAAATATTTAATGATCAACGAATACGATGATCAAGAAATTATTGAATCGCTTCATAAAGAAATTGAGTCAATGGCAAACCGTATTGAAAGCCTGATGCTGGTAGATATCGAAACATTAGAGTTAGTTTCAGTGATATACCAAGTTTTAGGGTTGCCTGAAAATGCCAAGTTTATTGTAAATACAGGTGCAGACTTCCGCTTAGAGTGGCGACCATACTTTGATGCCTTTGATGATCCGTTGATAGTTCAATATGCAGATTTAAAAGTTCATGGTTGTTATTTCAGGCTAATCGCTTGCAAGTTTCCGTTTGAAAAGCTTTCCTTGGATGACATTAGAAAATACATGTACATCAATCATGTAAACCATAATGGTGAGTTTGAAGGCTGTATTTCTGAAGGAAATACATTTTCTAAGCATGTGCACTGGCTGGTGTTGACACTTGAATTATTCAGTAGCGGCAAAGTAAATAAGGCTCAGTTCAATCCAACAACCTTCAAAATCGAAGGTATGCGCTATTTGGTATATGGCTTCCCATTGATTCCTTCCTTTGTATCTGATTGGCACAAACCTGATTTATGTCTACGAGTCAAAAATCTAGATGGCGATCAGAAGTTCATTGTTCGTATCGAACAGCAAGATCTTGTTTTTTATGCGAGGCGCGTTGATACCAACTTTTTTAACACAATCGATTATGAAAAATACATTTCGTTGTATCAATCTAGTGTTCTGTCACATTTTGATGCTGACAACAATTTGCTTAAAGTTGATGGGGTTAAATATCTAAGTTTTTTTCGTCCTTTTTCTGTAGAAGATATGAAAGGAGTTCAAGCATGAGACCTAGAGTAAAACTAACCAACGCAAAACTTATCTCAATTCAATCTGATACAGAGGAAAAAGTTGAACGGGTGCTTTACGGCACATTTGCTGACGAAAATGAAAATGGTAAAGAAGGAGATGCTTTATTCACGATAAAGGTTTTGGAAATCAATGGTCTAGAAAGTAAGTACTTTGGTGTTGACTTTTATATCTTAGATGCTGAACCTAAAGAGTTTGATGTAAATGCATTTGAGTTTAATTTAATGCATGAGTGTATGTATTCTCCTAATGAGTTATTAGAGCTGCGAGATATGCTCCCGGCTAGTTATTAGTAAGGGAATACGTTGGATAGAATATATTTAAAGGATGCCTACATAGTATCTGTTTACGACTATAAAGAATTTGAAAAAATATTTCTTGGCGAGTTTTTATCAGGGGGGGTTATTGAAGATGAAACATTCAGGTTTCGGCCATTTCAGCAAATCGTGACTTCAAAGATTGTTAGCAAATCTGCTGATGAGGATAAGTTAGAAATATACACACATAGTGGGAGTTGTTATGTGATTGATGCTGACCATAAGTTAATTGATATTTCGTTTGTTGAACTGGTTGTTATGAGAGCAGGAGCTTATTCGGCAGATCGAGTTTTAGAAATGAGAGAGCAACTTAAGTCTCAAAATAAAAGCCATTGAATAGCGAAGATAAGAAGTCTGATGAGATTATTATTTGTCACTTACCTCTTTGAAAAAATTGACGTTAGTCAATTTTTTCATAAATGTTTACATGACATCAATTTACTTATTCGAAAATTTGTATTATCATAGACAATGTATATTTTTATGAGAATTTTATGTCTAAAGCATTTTCAAAAGTCTTAGTAATAACGCTTATGCTGGTTGCCTTTGTAGGGCAAGCATTTGCGTATTCTGCTATGCCTTGCGAAATGTCATTAGGTTCTCATGAATCACACATGAACATGGAACATTCCAAGATGAGTCATCATGAAGGAATGGAGCATGGTGATATGAATAAAAGCAGTAACGGTCAATCAGAAGATTGTTGTGGCGTTTGTGTTTGTCCTACAAATGCTTGCTCATCTACGACAGTCCTAAATTCCAGTATTGATTCGACAGGTATTCAAATATTCAGTGAATCTGTAGCTGCTCTGCAATCTAAACAACCTCATTCAATTTCCACTTCCCTTTATCGTCCACCAATTTTTGCCTAATACAGGATTAGTGCGTCCAAATTTCTCGCACATGTAATTAATTTTTCTGTTAGTCAATATAGCGTCGTAGCGCTATAGATATTTTCCAGCGATGTCTGGGGGCAAAAATGATCAATAAGTATTTAAAAATAGCAGTAGTAATGCTGCTTTCACCTGCGTTTGCAAACGCCAACGAACATAACCATGCAGACAATCACGACGTAACACCTTTGGAGTTAATCGTTTATAAAACCCCTACTTGTGGGTGTTGTAAAAAATGGATAACTCATATTGAAGACAAAGGGATCGTTGCGCATTCCAAAGATTTCCGAAACATCGGCAACATCAAAACTAAGTATGGTATCAAACCTAATTACCGTTCATGCCACACGGCAGTGAGTAGAAATGGATTTGCCTTTGAAGGTCATATACCTGCTAAATTTATTCAGCAGTTCTTATCAGAAGAACATCCCAATGCGATTGGGCTTTCAGTTCCAGCAATGCCAGTTGGCTCTCCCGGTATGGAAGTCGATGACCGCTTTATGCCATACAACGTGTTAATTCTATTTAAAGATGGAACGAGCAAAGTCTATGCAAAAGTTAAGACATACGAGGAGCAATTCTAATGAAATTGAACTCTTCAAACCTTACTTCACTTTCAACTGCATTAATACTCGGCTTATCTGTATTCTCAGCTCAAGCTGAGAAAGTAGTGTCGCTTGAACAAGCTATCACCTTAGCTCAGCAAAATGATCCTTGGCTTCATGGTAGCCGATTGAAACAAAGTGCAGTTGAAAATAGAAGTATTGCTTCAGGTACTTTGCCTGATCCGAAAGTATCGCTAGGGATAATGAATTTACCAACAGATACTTGGGATTTAGATCAGGAAGGAATGACTCAGCTAAAGGTTGGCGTCTCTCAAATGTTTCCGAGAGGCGACAGTCTAGAGATCAAGAAAGACCAGTTACAAATTGAGTCCACGAAATTTCCACTGTTACGAGAGGATCGTAAAGCTAAGTTGAAAAGCCAAGTGTCACAACTTTGGTTAGATGCTTACTTAGCCCAACAAACTATTAAATTGATTGAAGATGATTGGTCTCTCTTTGAGCAGATGGCGGAAGTGGCTAAAGCTAGCTATTCAAACGTTGTTGGTAAAACTAGACAGCAAGATGTTATTCGTGCTCAGTTGGAAATCGTGCAGTTAGATGACAGATTAACTTCGCAAAAGCAGAAACTAGAAACGACAATCGCTCGTCTCAATGAGTGGCTTCATATTTACGATGCGGATCGTTTGAATGAATCATTCAACTTTGACGCGCAACCATTAGAGTTTAGGGTTTCTAAAAAGTTACCTGCAATTACTTTGAATAATCCAACAGTCCTAAAAGCATCTAATTACTCAAGAAATCTATTGGCTCAGGAGCTTTCGAATCACCCAGCCATACTTGCAATTGATATAAAACGCAAAGCTTCAGAAAAAGGTGTTGAATTAGCTAAACAGCAATATGAGCCGCAATGGGGTGTTAATGCTAGTTATGCCTATCGCGACAATATGCCCTCTGGTGATAGCCGAGCTGATTTATTTTCTGTTGGGGTAACGTTTGATTTACCCTTGTTTACCGAGAACAGACAAGATAAGCAAGTTGCAGCTTCTATTGCAGATTCAGAGACTATTAAAACCGAGAAACTATTACTGACAAAGCAAATGATCAGTGTTTTAGAAAAAGAACTAAGACAGCTTAAACGCTTATCAGATAGACAATCTATCTATCAAGAACAACTCCTTAAACAAACTCATGACCAAGCAGAAGCGTCATTGACAGCCTACACAAATGATGATGGCGATTTTGCCGAAGTTGTTCGAGCAAGAATTGCCGAATTAAATACCAGAATATCAGCTTTAAGAATTGATGTTGACGCACTTAAAACAGTTGCTCGTATCAACTATTTCTTTGCGCATTCTCAATCTAACTCAAATGCTGAACATAAGTCGATGCAAACTTCACACAAAACTAATCAGCACTTATCCAGTCAGCAATTTGGAGAAAAATAATGTCAACGAATACAAAAACAATTATTGCCATCATCATTGGGGCAGCACTTGGTGCTGGAGCATTGAGTTTATATCAAGGTACTGGCTCAAACAGTAATAGTAATGAAGCAACATCAGGAGAAAAAAAGCCTCTGTATTGGGTTGCACCGATGGATTCTAATTACCGCCGGGACAAGCCCGGTAAGTCGCCTATGGGGATGGATCTAATTCCAGTGTATGAGGAAGGATCATCTGGTGATGACTTTGGCCCCGGAGCAGTAAAAATTGCGCCTCATGTAGTGAATAACCTTGGGGTTCGCACTGCACCTGTTGAACTGAAAAATATGCATACTGAAATCTCAACGGTAGGTTATGTTCAATATGATGAAGATAAGCTAATTCATATCCACCCACGGGTTGATGGCTGGATTGATAAACTTTACATCAAAGCAGCAGGTAACCCTGTAGAGAAAGGGCAGCCTCTTTATACACTATATTCTCCTCAGTTAGTTAATGCTCAGGAAGAGCTGTTAATAGCGTTAAAGCGCAACAATAGTTCTTTAATTTCAGCAGCCAAAGATCGCCTAAAAGCGTTACAGCTTTCAGCAGACTTTGTTCAAAAGCTAGAAAAGACACGAAAGGTTCAGCAAACAATTACCTTTTATTCACCACAAGCAGGTGTTGTCGATGGTTTGAAGGTTAGAGAAGGTTTTTATGTAAAGCCGGGAAACACCTTATTAAGCATTGGCCAGCTAGATCAAGTTTGGGTTGAAGCAGAAGTGTTTGAACGTGACGCAGCCTTAATTAAAAAAGGACTTCCTGTATCAATGACACTGGATTATTTACCCGGTGAGGACTGGGCTGGTGTCGTTGATTATGTTTATCCAACATTGAACAGTAAAACACGCACACTCCGAGTGAGATTGAAATTTGATAACACAGACTATCAATTAAAACCAAATATGTTTGCACAAGTCTCTATTCACGCTAATCAAGCTGATAGCACCATCCTCGTGCCTAAAGAAGCCGTTATTAGAACAGGTAAACAGGACAGAGTAGTACTTGCGTTAGGTGATGGGCAATTTAAATCTATTGAAGTGACTATTGGCCGGGTTGATATCGACAGCATCGAAATATTAGACGGCTTAAATGAAGATGACGTTGTGGTGACATCTGCCCAATTCTTGATTGATTCTGAATCAAGTAAAAGCTCTGACTTTAAACGAATGACTCATGATGAAGTGCCTAACTCTGTTTGGATGCAAGGGGATGTTAATAGTGTTATGGCAGGGCACCGCATGGTTAATATTTCACATGGCCCTGCTGAAGCTTGGGATTGGCCTGAAATGGTTATGGATTTTACTGTGGCTGAAAAAGTCGATATTGACTCATTAAAGTCAGGTCAATCTTTGCACTTTGAAGTGAGCAAAACCGAAGACGGTGGATATGAAATTACTGGAATTCATATCATGAGTGAGCCTGAAGTATCATCAGCAACAGTATCTGGTTTGATTAATGCGATTGATATTGATACACGGATTCTAAATATTAGCAGAGGCCCAATAGAGAAATGGGATAGACCTGCTGCGACGATGGATTTTATCGTCGCGGACAATATAGAAATGGTTGATTTCAATGTCGGTGATAATGTCACTTTCACTTTTGAGGTTAGAGATGACTTAGTTATCACTGACATTTCTCTTGAATCAGATGAACAACACGGCAAGGAAAATAAAGCTGCTGTTGATCATTCTAATCATTAAGTGGGAGAAAAATAATGATTGAATCAATTATTAGATGGTCTATCGGCAATCGTTTCTTTGTTTTGTTGATTACCTTAATTATCGCGTTTGGTGGTTTGTATTCATTACAAAAAACACCAGTAGATGCACTCCCCGATCTTTCTGATGTGCAGGTGATAATTAAGACGAGCTATCCGGGACAGGCACCACAAGTAGTGCAGGATCAAGTGACATTTCCTCTTACTACAGCGATGTTATCAGTGCCGGGGGCGCAAACTGTTCGTGGTTACTCATTTTTTGGTGATTCCTACGTCTACATTATTTTTGATGACGATACTGATTTGTATTGGGCTAGAAGCAGAGTACTTGAATACTTAAGCCAAGTAGCATCAAGCCTGCCTGATTCGGCAAAACCTCAATTAGGACCTGATGCAACAGGTGTGGGTTGGGTATACATTTACGCTTTAACAGATAAGTCTGGAAACCATGATCTAAGCCAATTAAGAAGCATTCAAGACTGGTTCTTAAAGTATGAACTACAAACTGTTCCGGGCGTGTCCGAAGTTGCCGCCGTTGGTGGTATGGTTAAGCAGTATCAAGTGCAAGTAGATCCTGATAAATTGAGAGCTTACGATATTCCTCTAAGTTTAATACAAATAGCCTTACAAAAAGGGAACAAAGAAACTGGCGCATCCGTTGTGGAAATGGCTGAAGCTGAATATATGGTTACCGCAACGGGGTATATTCAATCAGTTAGTGATATAGAGAAAATCCCACTTGGTATTAACGAACAAGGCACGCCATTGCGTATTGGTGATGTTGCTACCGTTAATTTAGGGCCTCAAATGCGCCGTGGTATCGCAGAGCTTAATGGTGAAGGCGAAGTTGTTGGTGGTGTTGTCGTTATGCGCTTTGGTGAAAACGCTCAACAAACCATAAACGGGGTAAAAGAAAAACTTGAATCGCTTAAATCTTCTCTACCAGAGGGGGTGGAGATTGTCCCTGTTTATGACAGATCGAAGTTAATAGATCGTGCTGTTGATAATCTTTGGAGCAAGTTGCTAGAGGAGCTTGCAGTCGTTGCTATTGTCTGTGTGGCTTTCCTATTTCATCTTCGCTCATCTATTGTGGCAGTTGTTACTCTGCCATTAGGTATCTTGGTGTCGTTCATTATCATGTATATGCAAGGCATCAATGCCAACATTATGTCTTTAGGCGGTATCGCTATTGCGATTGGTGCGATGACTGATGGTGCAATAGTGATGATTGAAAATATGCACAAGCATATGGAGAAAACACCACTAACAGATGAAAATCGCTGGCAAATTGTTGCTAAGGCTGCGAGTGAAGTAGGCCCTGCACTATTTTTTAGCTTACTGATCATTACAGTCTCATTCTTACCTGTATTTATCTTGGAAGCGCAAGAAGGAAGAATGTTCTCTCCGCTCGCCTATACAAAAACCTATGCAATGGCGGCATCAGCAGGTTTGGCGATCACATTGGTGCCTGTTTTGATGGGCTACTTTATTCGAGGCAAAGTTGTTTCTGAAAAGAAAAACCCGTTAAACCGATTATTGATTGCTATCTACATGCCTGTTTTAAAGCAAGTCATGAAGTTTCCAAAATCGACAATAGTAGCAGCAATATTAGTGACTATCGTTGGCTTTTGGCCTGTCGATAAAATTGGTAGTGAATTCATTCCGCCATTGGATGAAGGCGATCTCATGTATATGCCTACTACCTATCCCGGTATTTCAATTGGTAAAGCAAGGGAGTTATTGCAGCAAACAGACAAGCTTATTCGCACTGTGCCAGAAGTTGAAACTGTATTTGGTAAAGTAGGAAGAGCTGAAACTGCAACCGATCCTGCACCTTTAACCATGATTGAAACCTTTATTCAATTGAAGCCACGAGAGCAGTGGCGAGAGGGTGTGACTACTGAATCGTTAAAAGCTGAGTTTGATAAATTGGTTAAGTTTCCGGGCTTAACGAATGCTTGGGTTATGCCAATCAAGACCCGAATCGACATGTTAGCAACAGGCATAAAAACGCCTGTGGGTATTAAAGTCGCCGGACCAGAGCTTGATGTGATTCAGGAAATCGGCCAACAAATAGAGCAAATTTTACCCGAAGTTACAGGCACAGCATCAGTTTACTCAGAGCGAGTTGCAGGTGGACGATATATCAAGGTTGATATTTCACGCGATAAGGCAAGTCGCTTTGGGTTAAACATCGAAGATGTTCAACAAGTGGTTTCTACAGCTATTGGTGGTATGAACGTTACCCAAACGGTAGAAGGTCAAGAGCGTTACCCTGTTAACTTACGCTATCCGCAAGACTATCGAGACTCTCCTGAGCAGCTATCACGATTACCTGTTGTAACACCAAGTGGTCAACGCATTGCACTAGGTGATGTCGCAGATATTCGAGTTGAGAACGGTCCGCCGGGAATTAAGAGTGAAAATGCTCGTTTAAATGGCTGGACGTTTATCGATATAGACGGTGTTGACGTAGGTACTTATGTTGAAAGTGCAAAAATACACTTGGCTAATAATCTAAAACTACCAGCAGGTTATTCAATTACTTGGGCTGGGCAATACGAATATATGGAAAGAGCGAAAGAAAAGCTCACCTATGTATTGCCTTTAACACTCGCCATTATTGTTATTCTACTTTACTTAAACTTCAGAGCGTTTAGTGAGGTGGCTATCATTATCGTTACCTTGCCGATGGCGATGATTGGTGGCTTATGGTTGATGTATCTGGAAGGGTTTAACTTCTCTGTGGCTGTTGGCGTGGGCTTTATTGCTCTAGCTGGGGTAGCGGTTGAGATTGGTGTGATAATGTTGGTCTATCTCAATCAGGCACTTGCTGAGCTTAAGGAAAAAGCTGAAGAGCGAGCTGAACCTATCTCTGATGATGCATATCAAGATGCATTATTGCACGGTGCAGGCTTACGAGTTCGTCCAGTAATGATGACAGTTGCAACAATCATTATCGGCTTGATGCCCATTTTATATGGTACAGGAACAGGTTCGGAGATTATGAGTCGTATTGCTGCACCTATGGTAGGCGGAATGACAAGTGCTGTGCTACTCACTCTTATTGTGCTCCCAGTAATTTACTCAATCGTTAAAAAGCCAGAATTAAACGCCTTTAACAAGGAGCTTTCTAAGGCGGAGCTAAAAAGTAATGCTTAGCACGGCTAGAAAATATCACAAATGGCTAATGGCATTTGTCGGAATACAATTCCTCTTCTGGTCTATTACAGGCGTGTATATGGTGACTATGGATATTCACTATATACACGGCGAAACCTTGGCTAAGAGTGAGGAAGCCAAAATAGATTTAGCAAGTATGGATTACTCCATTGTAAAGCTAGCTGCGGATTATCCTAAAGCTAGCCAAGTTACACTTACTCAAAGTATGGGCCGTCCTTTGTATTCTTTTATTAATGGAGAAAATGGAAAAGTAGCAATAGATGCTAAAACTGGAGCTGTTCAGGCACTTGTAGATGAAATCAAGGCTAAAGAAATCGCACAATACCATTATGCGCTGAATCATCAAATCGACAGCGTAAGGTTGATTAAGTCAGCGACAAACTTGCCTGCTGAGTTGTCCCCAAGGCATTTACCTGTTTGGAGAGTGACGTTTGAGCAATTCTCCACACCGACATTTTATATAAGTCAACAAACAGGATCACTTGTTGCCAAGCGTCATGATTACTGGCGATTGTTTGATTGGATGTGGCGGTTCCACATTATGGATTACTATGATGGAGAAAACGTATCTAACTGGTTTTTGTTCTTGGTCGCAACTCTAGGTCTAATGGGAGCAATTACTGGCGCAGTATTGACTTATTACCGAGTGCTTTCCCCAAATAAAAAGGGAGTCATTTGATGCGACTATTTAAGTTAAATACAACGATACACAAGTGGCTTTCTTTATTTGTTGGTTTACAACTGCTTATTTGGTTGGGAACGGGCCTTTACTTCAATTTGATGGATCACAGTAAAGCCAGTGGTAATGAACTTAGAGTTCATTCTCATCATGAAGGTAGCATTACAGGCTTTGACCTATTCCCTATTAAAGACATTACTAGTAATGCTCCGCAGGAAGTAAACCTTATATGGGTTTTACATCAGCCTTACTATCATTTTGTGTTCGATAAGGGGCAGCATAGCTATCAAGAACGCCACTCAAAGCTATTTGATGCTGTAACAGGAAAGCCATTTAATTTGTCTGAAGAACAAGTACTAACTTTGGCAAAAAACTCCTACTCAGGACAGGGTAAGTTAACTACTCCAGTGTTATCTCAACCTCCGTTTTCTGATCACGTAAGGCAGCAAAATCCTATGTGGCAAGTTGCCGTTGAGGATGAGAACAATACAACTATTTATTTAGATAGTATTACAGGTCAAGTACTTCGCCATGCCAATGATGATTTCAGATTGAAAGATCTGATGATGAAGCTTCACTTTATGGACTATGGCAATTCTGGAGGATTTAACCATTGGTTGATCATTGCATTTGCTTTTGCAACGCTATTCCTTTCAATTACTGGTGTTACTTGGCTGATACAACAGTATCGAAGTGGTTTACTGAAGCTAGGTTGGGGCACTAACAGGCAAAAAGTGGCAGTGACGTTTTCCAATGAAAATACTATTACTGACATCTCAGCAGTTGGTCGCTCAACTGTACTAGAAGGGCTAGCTAGTTCACATGTATACCTTCCTTCAGGTTGCGGTGGTGGCGGTACTTGTGGCAAATGCGTGTTCTTAAGTTCAACTAAATTACCTATCACACTATCTGAACAGGAACATTTATCTCAGGAGCAACTTAAGGAAGGTTATCGGCTTGGATGTCAGCATAGGTTCTCTGAAATTAGTTCGATTGAAGTTAATACTGATCGCAATATTGAAAATCATGAGCTAGTTGTGGTTGCGACTAATTTCATTACTCCTTTTATCAAGGAAGTGAAATTTAAGCTGAAATCAGGCAAACAGTTGGCATTTAAAGCTGGTGCATATATGCAATTTGATGTGCCAGCAGGGATGAATAGCTTACGTCCAGATGATATGCCAGAGTGCTATGAAAAATACTGGGATAGCTACTATCATGGAAAATTTTCTCATAACGGTGTAACTCGCCACTACTCATTAGTTAACTTTGACGAGGAGTCTGATGAGTTAATGTTTAATATCCGTTGGCAGACCGCAAAGAATGGTTTTAAAGCAGGAATAGGTTCAAGTTATTTAGGTTCACTCCAAGTAGGTGAAACGATAACTGCAAAAGGCCCTTTTTCTGATTTTTATGCCACTTCAAATAAAAAAGTTAGTCGCGTGTTTATTGGTGCGGGTTCAGGACTTGCACCACTGAGGTCTATTATTTTTGAACAGTTGAAAAAGCATAAAGATAAAAGTGGTTTGACTCTTATCTATGGTGCGCGAACTGAAGATGACTTGCTATACCATAATGAATTGAAGTCACTGAGTGAGAAGCATAAAAACTTCTCTTATATTCCTACTCTTTCTAATCCTTCAGAAGAATGGCAAGGGCACTCAGGCTATGTTCAAAAAGTACTTCTGCCGTATATGAACCAAAAATCAGAACTGCTTTTGGCTGAGTTTTACTTGTGCGGTCCAGAAGCAATGATGAGTGAAGTGGAAAAAATAATTACAGATGCTGGGATTCCAAGTAATCAAATTTTCAAAGATAAATTTAGTCGTTAATCCATTAAATAAATAGAGGTATATATGAAAACATTAATTAAATTTTTAACCGTAATCAGTGTCGTTTTTAGTAGTGCGGTATTTGCGCATGTGCATCTTGAAAAAAGTGTGCCTGCTGATAATGCAATGCTAATGAATCCTCCAGAAGAGTTAACTTTGGTGTTCACCAAAGAGGTACGGGTTGTAAAAGTTTCATTGGCCAATAAACAAGGCGAAGAATTTAAATTTGGATTCGAGCCTTCTAAAGTCGCTACTAGCAAATTTACATGGAAACTACCTAAATTAGCTCCTGCAAACTATGCTGTGGATGTAACCTTCTTAGGTAACGATGGTCATAAAATGAAACATAGCTTCGGCTTTATGGTTCACTAAAATAGGCGGTGTGATTGATATGGAAATGTATATCTGGAATACAGTCATTGTACTGTCAAAAATTGTATTTTACGTCGGCTTTGCCTGTATTGCTGGTTATACATTTTTCAGGCAAATATTTGAGAATAATGAATCTCATACTAATGCTGTAATAGCGAATTTAACGTGGACAAGAACTTATATAGTTATGGCTTTGATCGCTAATATTACTTGGTTCTTTGCCAGTACTGGTGCAATGGCAGAAGAGGGAATTCAGGGGGCGATAGACGCTGATATATTGGCTATTATGTGGGACTCCTCTGTCGGCACTGGAGCTTTGCTTCGAGCGCTTGGGCTAGTTACCGCAATAATCGCTTTAGCTTTAAGGTTCAAACTCGCTGTGAACTCGTACTTAAAACAAAGCGCTTTAATGTTGAGTTTATTAATCCTTGCATACTCATTCACGTTACTGGGTCATATTTCTGAGTTAGGCACAATTGAAAAAGGCTTGCTTATTTTGCATGTGCTCGTTATGGCATGGTGGTTTGGGGCGTTATTGCCACTAAAACAGGCTTGCCATCAGCTAAGTTATGCAGAACTTCATTTGCTGATGGAAAGCTTTGGCAAACAAGCAAGTTTTACATTGAGCCTATTGTTGGTAGCAGGCCTCTGGCTCGTGATTCAATTGGTCGGAAGTCTTGATGCACTAATAAGCTCAAGTTACGGACAAACACTGTTGTTTAAATTGGCCCTTGTAGTGTCTATTTTGGCACTTGCTGCTAAACATAAACTAATACTCGTTCCACAACTTAAAAATAGTCAAGGCAGAGAGGCTTTATCTAAATCTATCTCGATAGAAATGGTAGTAGCTTTTGCCATTTTATCTGTAACGGCTGGGCTTACTAGTGTTGTTGGCCCTGCAAATTAAAACCTAAAAGAGAAAATGAAAATGAAAACAATAAATATCCTACTCGTTTTATTAATGACGTTTAGTTTCGCAGCAAACGCTCATGGTGATAAGAATAAAGACAAAGGATTGTTTAAAGGTGTAGATACACCAGCCGCAAAAGTTGTTTTGGCATTTCATCAAGCACTTGAAACTGGCAATCAAAAACAGGCTAGAGCGCAGTTAGCGGATGATGTCACCATTTTCGAGGGAGGCCGCGTTGAAAGGAGCGCTGATGAATATGCTCATCATCATATGTTGTCGGATATGAAGTATTTAGCAGCGATGAAGAGCGACACACTTGAACATCAAGTGACGATACTTGGAAATACAGCTATCTCTGCCTCGCGTAGTCAAACTAAAGGTACTTACAATGGTGAAGAACGTGATTATCAAGGGATGGAAACAATGGTTCTCGAAAAGCAAAACGGTGAATGGAAAATTAAGCACATTCATTGGTCACACTAATTTATTGGTCAAACCTCGGAGAGTAAAATGAGAATTAAAGATCCATTACATCAAATTTCTACACCGCGTAGACGCTTTGTACAAGGTTTAGCTGCTGGCGGTATATTAGCTGCTTTTCCAAGCATTCTTCATGCTGCTTCATCTTTAGTGGCTGGAACAATAACAGGTACTGTGCCCGAACTAAGTGGAGAAATAATAGATCTGGTGATAGATGAGTCACCCGTAAACTTCACAGGTGTTGTAAGAATGGCTACAACAATCAATGGCTCAATACCAGCTCCTACCTTGCGCCTCAGAGAAGGTGATGACGTTACTATCAGGGTAACTAATAAATTATCAGTGCCGAGTTCAATTCATTGGCATGGGATCATTCTTCCGTATCAAATGGATGGCGTACCGGGTATTAGCTTTAAAGGTATAATGCCGGGTGAAACCTTTGTTTATAAATTTAAGCTGCAACAAAGCGGCACATATTGGTATCACTCACACAGTGGCTTTCAAGAAATGACAGGTATGTACGGCGCATTAATTATTGAGCCAAGAGAAAAGGATATTATTAGTGCTGACAATGAGCATGTTATCCAATTGTCTGATTGGACTGATGATGACCCAATGGATTTGTTCCGCAAGTTAAAAGTACAGAGCGATGTATTTAACTTTAATCAACCTACTGTTCCAGAGTTTTTTGATGACATTTCAAATAGCAGCGTTTCAAATGCGCTACAACGCCGGGAAATGTGGAATAAAATGAGAATGAACCCTACAGATCTTGCAGACTTATCAGCATCTGCAATGACTTTTTTAATGAATGGTTGTGCGCCTTTGACAAACTGGCGTGGAATGTTTAAAGCTGGCGAAAAGGTTAGGCTTAGATTTATTAACGGTTCTAGCAATACGTTTTTTGATGTAAGAATACCTGAGCTGAAGTTAACAGTTGTACAAGCTGATGGACAAAATGTTGAACCTGTGACAGTAGATGAATTTAGATTTGGTCCCGGTGAAACTTATGATGTACTTGTCGAGCCAAAAAATGATGCATATACGATTTTTGCACAAAGCATGGATCGCTCAGGTTATGCTAAAGGTACTTTATCAATGGCACCTAACGTTGATGCACCAGTACCTTCTTTAGACCCCGTTGAGTGGTTAACGATGACAGATATGATGGGCAATATGACCCATGATAGTGTGCATTCTACAATGGCTGATACGGCAGGTATGTCGGGCATGAATTCTAATAAAATGGATCATAGTGCAATGGGTCATGGAGCGATGGCAATGGATCATAGTCAACATGGAATGACTAAAAACCCATTAGCTGTTGCTAGCACTAAAGTGCGTCATGCAAAAACAGAGTATGGAGCTTCTGTTGATATGCGTGTTGATATGCCTAGAACAAACCTTGATGATCCCGGTATAGGTTTACGTAAAAATGGACGCCGTGTTTTAACACTTGCAGATTTACATTCTCTTGAGGGAATTACAAACCAGCAAGAGCCAGAGGCTGAAATTGAATTACATTTAACTGGAAACATGGAGCGTTATAGCTGGTCATTTGATGGCTTGGAATTTGGAAAAAGCACGCCAGTTCACATGAAGCATAATCAACGTTTAAGAGTTATTTTACAAAACGATACAATGATGACACATCCCATGCACCTGCATGGTATGTGGAGCGATTTGGAGAATGAAAAAGGTGATGTACAGGTTCGTCGCCATACTATCCCTGTACAACCAGCGCAAAGAATTAGTTTTTTAACAACACCTCATGACGTAGGTCGCTGGGCATGGCATTGCCATTTATTATTCCACATGGATGCAGGTATGTTTAGAGAGGTAGTTGTATCATGAAAAAATTAATACTAACCAATACCTTAAGACTATTATTAATAGGTTTGCCCCTTATAAGTGTATCTGTATCTGCAAAAGATGAGATGACTGAGATGGGTGATCCTAAAATGCAAGCACAGGGTGGAGATGCACCTAAAGATGCTAGAGACCCCCATGCTTATGCAGCAGGTACAACTTTGACTGAAGGCCCTTATGCACTCAGTAGCGACAAACGACTGACTTTGGCAGATGAGCATTCATTTTACGCGCTACTAGGGGATCGTCTTGAATATAATGAGCAAACAAACGCAGGTGTTTTTGACTTTCAGGCATGGTATGGCACTACTTTTGATAGATTAGTCATCAAAACTGAAGGAGATTTTAGCGAAGGTAATTTAGAGGAGAACCAAACAGATTTTCTATGGGGCCACGCAATATCTGCTTATTGGGATACACAAGTCGGTATTCGACTTGATTACAATAACGAAGGTGAAAACCGCAAATGGCTAGCTTTTGGTTTACAAGGTCTAGCCCCCTACTGGTTTGAAATTGATATGACTGCGTATTTAGGAGAGCAAGGTAATAGTGCATTTTCGATCGAAGCTGAGTATGAGCTATTACTTACTCAAAAGTTAATTGTTCAACCACGAGCAGAGTTGACGCTTTACGGTAAGGATGACGTCCAAAATAACCTTGGTAGTGGCTTGTCTAGCAGTGCTATTGGTTTTCGGGTTCGTTATGAGTTTACCCGCCAGTTTGCTCCCTATGTTGGCGTTGAGTGGACAAATAAATTTGGTAATACAGCCGACTTTGCGAAGTTAAATGGGCAAAGTACTCGTGATACTGCTTTTGTTGCAGGTATCAAGTTCTGGCTCTGATATGAAGAAATACTATATTGACTTGATGAGAGCTACCGCAACTATATTGATGGTAGCTTTCGTTTTTTGGGATTTAAACCATTTTAGTTATGTTAGGAAAGGCCTAGCTAATAGTTTTTTTGGAAAGAACTAAGAGCAGTAATAGTAAGCTACTTCTTGTTTTCAATCGGTGCCAGTCTGGTGTATACCTATCAAGGTGGAATATCAGCTAAGAAGTAAAGTTGGCGAATGGTTAAGGTTAAAGAGTCAAGGCAAAAAACATCGCCATTGAAAGACGTACAATAGGCCATTTTATCACTTTTGATGAACGGGAATTGGATGTGCCCGGGATAGAACCGATTGTTGCAAAGTACTGCGCTTAAAGCTGAACAATTGGAAAAATGATCCATTACTCAATACCTAGTTATGAGCGTAGGGTTTTTATTTCTTTTAATGGTGCTCATGCTTGGCTTCAATCTCATGAGTATAAATTAGACACCCCTTTTATACTTGTGAAGTTAAAGCTGTTTAAAAAAGTAAAAAGTAAAAAGTAAAAAGTAAAAAGTAAAA
>NZ_JACJFC010000059.1:0-1383 GCF_014164385.1 Pseudoalteromonas sp. SG43-3 | reverse complement strand
AACCGTTTGATATTTCGTACCTAAGTGAAGCAGACAAGAAAGTAGTACAAAATATAATATTTACCTTCGCCCCAGAAAAGAACACTTAACAAGTGACTAAGGTTATGAGTGTCCGCTTATGGCACTCTCCAGCCACTCGATAAAATAATAATTGATAAAGTGTTTTTCTCCGCCTGATGGCTCTTAGCTTATCCGACCTACTCTGGCACTAACTGAAAATACTCTTACTCTAAATTTAAAGTTAAGCTCTAATCAAAAAATATCAATTTTTGTGCCCTACTTTGCTTCAAATTGTAGTTATTATTCTCAATCTGTGACTCAAAATCAGCTTAAGTGATGGTACCCACAAACCCAAACCCGATATCTTATATTTCATAATTTATACGTTGATATTTGTCGAATTAAAATATTTTAACTAGCTTAAAGGCTGGCTGGTCAGTAACTTACATACATATAAAACTAAAAAGCACCCTGATTAACTCAGAGCGCTTTGCGTTTAGGACAAATAAACAAGGGTTATACAAATTTAATAAGGAGATGCTTAAGCATGACCTTCATGCTTGGGGTGTTACTTTTTCGATAATATTCGTAGTTATAGATACCTGTTATCATTCTAGTGCAAAAAAAACTTAGAGCGATAAACCAAGCGAAGTTTTCAGTGGATTGGAACTGTAAACACAATATAGCTGAGCCACTAAATGCGATAATCGAATAGGTAATTTCTATTCGATATTGGCTAAAAGCCTTTAAAATTTTGGACATTAAAAACCGTCATCAAAAGCATCAAAAGAATCATGTTCTATAGAGTCACCTATCGACTCTTCAATTTCATAAACAGTCATTACCCTGTCTGGCTGGCCCACCACATTGCCACCAACATCTACGATATTAGTACTGGCATTTGTGATAGGTAGTCCTGTTGTTGGATTAATAGCAATATCATTAGCGTCGTTTTTCATTTTTAAACCTTAATAATCATTAATTAATGCTTTCAAATTTAATGATTTCGTGATAAAAAACAAACTTGTTTGACTGCGCAGCTCAGCAACAAACAGTTTGAATAAGGCATTCACTTTTCTTCTATTTTCACTTAATTTTTTTAGTAAAAACCCTCTCCTCTTTATCTAAAAAGTTTATTAATAAGTTTAATTTGAAGGCGGCTTTTGTCTGCAAGACAGGTTTTTAGATCGCATTTTTCGGCACGAAAAACTGCAAAATAGCGCCTCAGAATGAGGCCAACAAGCGCGTAATGTGGTGTATGTAGTGGTCAACTAATTTTGGCCACAGTTTTAGAATCTTGATATCTAACCTCAGATTCATTCGGCGCTAAACCAGCATTATAATGATGTGGTCTAACATTATTGTAATATCCGTTTATATAAT
>NZ_JACJFC010000058.1:0-1460 GCF_014164385.1 Pseudoalteromonas sp. SG43-3 | reverse complement strand
GATTATATAAACGGATATTACAATAATGTTAGACCACATCATTATAATGCTGGTTTAGCGCCGAATGAATCTGAGGTTAGATATCAAGATTCTAAAACTGTGGCCAAAATTAGTTGACCACTACAGTGAACCGTGGGGCGGCTAACAGAATATTTCTTCGCTAATGCAGAGATCGATTCACCATTTAATTTATCTTTATATAATTCTTTCGCTTGTTTGTCTGATAAAGCAGGCAATCTGCCCATGTGTTTGCCTTTAGCTTTAGCCTCTTCACGACCTTCTGTGGTTCTGGCTTTTATAAGATCCCGCTCAAGTTGAGCGAATATGTGGCTACGCATAATGTTTGAGATTATTTCTCATCAAGCCAGATTGGGTGAGTACTAGGAAATCTTCGTCAGATTTGAGCCTGAAGCAGTCGTAAACGATGGTACAAAATTACTTCAGCTAAAATTCACTTTGATACGAAACCGGACATTAGGCTTAGCGTATCTCATGACAAGTGTTCCAACAATATAGTCGTTGCTCTTACTTTTAAATTTAAATCTTGTTTTAGATCCTCTGTACAATTAGTAACACACCAACGCGACTTTAATGTGGAATTAGGATCATCGGTTAATTTATTCTATCTAGATAGCTCTTCTATTTTTTATCTTTGATAAACATCGGTATAAAACGGGCAGTCCAAATAATGTTAGCAGTGTTTGCTGTCACTACCCCCCAACAATTATTTTCTTGGAATAGCTATTTGAGTTACTTCCCAAACTTTTCATATTGAATAATTTTTATTTGACTCTATAGCCACTATAGATTTTATACTTATTTTAATATTATTACGGAATGTTAAATATGTCAGAAAAATGTAGTGGTCAGTGTCAATCATCTTCTACCAATGAAGATGTAAAAATTGATACACAATTAGATAACTATAGTGGCGCGTTTGTCAGTACATTTAAAGTACCTCAAATGGACTGTCCTTCAGAAGAGAGATTGATTAGGTTAGCACTTGACTCAATTGAGCCTTCAGTTGGGTTGCAATTTGATATTCCTAGCCGTTTAGTCAAGGTTTTTCATGATGAAAATTTAGATGAGATAACAAAAAAATTACAACAACTCAATCTCGGTGCAGAGTTGGCATCAACTAAAGAAAGTTGCAGCACCGAAGCTGCAAAAGCAAAAGATCTAGCCCAAAAAAATGAGATGAAAGAAGCATCAACGCTAAAATGGTTGTTAGCCATTAATGGAGTCATGTTTTTTATAGAAGTAATTGCTGGGATTATTGCGCAATCTGCTGGCCTTATTGCCGACTCATTAGATATGTTTGCTGATGCTGCTGTTTATGGTTTAGCTATATATGCTGTCGGTAAAAGCATAAGCATGAAACTTAGAGCGGCACATATATCTGGTGTACTTCAAATTATTCTAGCGCTAGGTGCTTTGAGTGAAGTCGTAAGACGCTTTAT
>NZ_JACJFC010000057.1:0-1460 GCF_014164385.1 Pseudoalteromonas sp. SG43-3 | reverse complement strand
CTAAATACGCCTAAATTTTATAGAAAATTAAGAAAGGTCAAATGTTAATGACCTAAATATCACATATAAATTTATAGGAAAGTATACATGGCACTTAATACCTGTGTGCATCGCAAGATAGCAATATTGAGGTGTGTAACACCTCGGCTTAAATATATCGCGTTTCTCGCGTTGTCACTTTTTACATTTAATGTCTATGCCTTTGAAAAGCAGTTAAACCTTCAAGAGGCAATTCAGCGGACGCTTAAACAAAATCCAGAACTTAAAATATTTGATTTCAAGCAAACGGCATTAATAGGACGAGAACAAACAGCCAGTTTAAATCCCGCATATGAACTAGAAATTGAAGCTGAGAACTTTGCAGGCTCAGGTGAATTTAATGCATTTGACAGTGCTGAATTAACCATCGCTCTATCTTCGGTTATTGAAATGGGAGATAAACGCTCAGCGCGAATTGGGCTTGTTTCACACTCAAGAGCACTACTCACTGCTGAAAAAGAGGTAGCAGCACTAAACTTGATGGCTCAAGTCACTGAAAAGTACGTGGAAGTACTTGCAGCCCAACAAAGAGTAATATTGGCAGAAAATGCACTGAGTCTAGCTAAAGAAACGTTAGAGATTGTATCTCAACGTAACCGCGCAGGTGCTACTCCTGAGGCGGAAGTGAAACGATCAAAAGCAGTTATTGCTCAGGCTAACCTCACCGTTCAATCGGAACAAAAGCGCTTGGAATATTTAAAACTTTCTTTAGCAGCCTACTGGGGAGAAAACTCTGTAACCTTCTCTGAAGTACAAGGTGATCTTTTTCAGTTTGGTAGCGACAGTGACTTTAACAGCCTTTTTGCAAAGTTAGAAAAAAACCCTGCTATTCAAGTTTATGCAAGTGAACAGCGATTAAAAGAAGCAGAAATACGTTTAGCGAAAACAGAGGTCACTGCCAATATAAAATGGTCTGTCGGTGTTAGACGCTCTCAAGAAGCTAATGATACGGCACTGGTTGCTGGCTTTAGCTTACCTTTGTTTGCTGAAAAGCGAAATTCTGGCGCAATCGCTAGTGCGCTAGCACAGCGTGACCAAGTTACCATAGAAAAAGAGGCGACTAAGTTAAGATTTAGAAATCACTTACTGCGAGCATACTCCAATAGAAAACAAGCCATACTAACGGCAAATTCATTAAAGCAGTCAGTTATTCCAATGCTTGAAGATGCACTGGAAGATACTCAAGACGCCTATCAAAAAGGTAGATATGGCTACCTTGATTATGTATCGGCTAGACAAGAGTTGTTAAATGCTCGGCGAACTCTTATTGACGCGGCATCTGCTGCCCTGATTTACGGCGCAGAGATAGAAAAACTAACAAACGAAGCGCTGTCACTCTAAATAAACATCACTTTAAGTTTAATAACAATTTATTGATTCAGTGATTAACTGAATCGTTTAGGAATTCAAAATGAAAAACT
>NZ_JACJFC010000056.1:0-1460 GCF_014164385.1 Pseudoalteromonas sp. SG43-3 | reverse complement strand
AGTTTTTCATTTTGAATTCCTAAACGATTCAGTTAATCACTGAATCAATAAATTGTTATTAAACTTAAAGTGATGTTTATTTAGAGTGACAGCGCTTCGTTTGTTAGTTTTTCTATCTCTGCGCCATAAATTAGGGCAGCAGATGCCGCGTCAATAAGGGTTCGCCGAGCATTTAACAGCTCTTGTCTAGCCGATACATAATCAAGATATCCATATCGACCTTTTTGATAGGCGTCTTGAGTATCTTCCAGTGCATCTTCAAGCATTGGGATAACCGACTGCTTTAATGAATTAGCTGTTAATATGGCTTGTTTTCTATTGGAGTATGCTCGTAGTAAGTGATTTCTAAATCTTAACTTAGTCGCCTCTTTCTCTATGGCAACTTGGTCACGCTCTGCTAGCGCACTAGCGATTGCGCCAGAATTTCGCTTTTCAGCAAACAAAGGTAAGCTAAAGCCAGCGACCAGTGCCGTATCATTGGCTTCTTGAGAGCGCCTAACACCAACAGACCATTTGATATTGGCCGTTGACTCTGTTTTAGCCAACTGTAACTCGGCCTCTTTTAGTCGCTGCTCACTTGCATAAACTTGAATAGCAGGGTTTTTCTCTAATTTCGCAAAGAGACTACTAAAATCACTATCATTGCCAAACTGAAACAGATCTCCAGTTACTCTAGAGAATGACACTGATGTTTCTCCCCAGTAAGCTGATAAAGAAAGCTTTAGATATTCCAAGCGCTTTTGTTCAGATTGAAGGGTGAGGTTAGCCTGAGCAATAACTGCTTTTGAGCGTTTCACTTCAGCCTCAGGAGTAGCACCTGCGCGGTTACGCTGAGATACAATCTCTAAGGTTTCTTGTGCTAAGCTCAAAGCATTTTCTGCCAATATAACTCTTTGTTGGGCTGCAAGTACTTCCACGTACTTCTCAGTGACTTGAGCCATTAAATTAAGCGCAGAGACTTCTTTTTCAGCAGTGAGTAGTGTTCTTGATTTTGAAACAATTCCAATCCGCGCTGAGCGTTTATCTCCCATTTCGATAACCGAAGATAGAGCGACTGTTAATTCAGCACTGTCGAATGTATTAAATTCACCTGAGCCTGCAAAGTTCTCAGCTTCAAGCTCTAGTTCATAAGCAGGATTTAAACTTGCGATTTGTTCTCGTCCAATTAATGCCGTTTGCTTGAAATCAAATATTTTAAGTTCTGGATTTTGTTTAAGCGTCCACTGAATTGCCTCTTGAAGGTTTAACTGCTTCTCAAAGGCATAAACATTAAATGTAAAAAGTGACAAAGCGAGAAACGCGATATATTTAAGCCGAGGTGTTACACACCTTAAAATTGCTATCTTGCGATGCACACAGGTATTAAGTGCCATGTATACTTTCCTATAAATTTATATGTGATATTTAGGTCATTAACATTTGACCTTTCTTAATTTTCTATAAAATTTAGGCGTATTTAG
>NZ_JACJFC010000055.1:0-1464 GCF_014164385.1 Pseudoalteromonas sp. SG43-3 | reverse complement strand
AGCTGTCTCTTATACACAAATCCCTGCTAAGAAATTAGCGGGGATTTTTTTGAACTAAATCTCAATGTCATGATCAGATCTTCAAATCTTGTTTGAGGGCACATTATGATTAACGAACATACTCATTGGGCAAAACAACAATTCGGTAAATCGGACTTAGGTGATCCAAGAAGAACAGCGCGTCTGGTAAAGTTAGCATCAACGCTTGCAAATGAACCAGGAAAACCACTTGTAAACATCACTCAATCCCCCGCCGATATGGAAGGTGCCTACCGCTTTATTCGCAACGAGAATATTGACGCAACGGCTATAGCAGAGTCAGGCTTTAAAGCCACGGTTGAACAAGCAAAAAGTCATAACTTGTTGCTCGCATTAGAAGACACGACCACACTAATTTATAAACATTCCTCCATTCGAGATGATTTGGGTCATGTCGGACGAGGAGCAAAACAACGAGGCTTGTTAGCTCATAGCGTATTACTGTTTGCGCCAGATACAAAGCAAGTTGTGGGATTAATTGAACAGTCTCGCTGGATTCGTGATATCAACACGATTGGAAAAAGAGAAAAACACGGGACGACTTCTTACGAAGAAAAAGAAAGTTACAAGTGGGAGTCAGCGTCACGAGCGATGGCAGAGCGGCTGCAAGGACAAATGGCGAACGTGATATCGGTGTGTGACCGCGAAGCGGACATCTACGAATACTTGCAGTATAAACTGACCGAGCAGCAACGATTCGTCGTACGCTCGATGCAAAGTCGTCATATTGAAGAAGGTGAGGATAAGCTCTATGCGTTTGCAAGCGAGCTGATGAGTGCAGGCACCAAACACATCCACGTTGCACAAAAAGGAGGAAGAAAAGCCCGAAGCGCAACACTGGATATCACCTATGCGCCAGTGACACTCAAAGCGCCTTACAATAAGAAAGGACGCTCCCTCCCAGTTTACTATGTCGGCAGTGCAGAGAGAGGAAACGCTGAGAACGGCTTAAGCTGGCACCTATTAACCAGTGAACCAGTCACCAGCAAAGAAGACGCCTTAGCTATCATCACCTACTATGAGCACCGTTGGCTTGTAGAGGAATACCATAAAGTCTGGAAAAGTGATGGCACGGATATCGAAAGTTTACGCCTTCAAAGCCAAGATAACATGGAAAGATTGGTGACGATTAATGGCTTTATTGCGACGCGAATATTCCAACTAAAGTTCACCAATGAGCAGCCTGATTCTCCAAGTTGTGAACAACTGTTATCTCCCAAAGCATGGAAGTTATTGTGGTTAAAGAGAATAAAAACACCATTGCCTGAAACTGCTCCAAATATGTCATGGGCGTATCAGGAACTGGCAAAGTTAGGAGGCTGGAAAGATACCAAGCGCACAGGGCGTGCATCTGTGAAAGTGTTATGGCAAGGATGGCTTAAGTTACAAGCCATCCTGGAAGGCTACGATTTAGCAAAATCTCTT
>NZ_JACJFC010000054.1:0-1574 GCF_014164385.1 Pseudoalteromonas sp. SG43-3 | reverse complement strand
TAGACATAATGACTCCCACACGGTGTTAGCCTCCGCTTTTCGTGGGTTAGCTTAATTCAAAGCCAGAGCCATAATTAGTTTGTCAATTAACTAAACAGCAGAGGCTAACATGAATAAACATAGCATACTTTTTATCGGTCTTGATACACATAAAGAATTCAATGAAGTCGCCTATATTGAAGAACATAGAGGTGCGCAACCTGTTCATCTTGGCCGAGTTTCGTCTTCCAAAGTGGCCGTTCAAAAGCTTGTTCGTCAGTTCGAATCGAAATACCCTGGCGCAACACTTCATTTTGTTTATGAAGCAGGCCCATGTGGTTATTGGATTTACAGATTAATCACAAGCCTTGGCCATTGCTGTTATGTGGTTGCCCCGTCTCTTATTCCTAAAAAACCAGGCGAGAAGATTAAAACCGATAAACGTGATGCTCTTAAGCTTGCTAAATTACTTAAGTCTGAAGATTTAACACCTATCTATGTTCCCGAGCCTGAAGATGAAGCCGTACGCGATTTATCTCGCGCACGCGAAATAGCCATGAAAGATTTAAAAGATGCTAAATATCAATTAAAAGCGTTGCTGCTTCGCAATAATATTAATTACAAAGGCACCGCAAATTGGTCACAAAAACATTTACGTTGGCTCACTGAGCTTGTGCTGCCACATCCCGCGCAGCACATTGTCTTACAAGAGTTTTTACAAACAATTACCGAGCGAATAAGCCGACTTGAAAGACTAGACAATGAACTAACACATCACGTCCATCAATGGCGTTATTATCCCGTTGTTAAAGCAATACAAGCAATGCGAGGTGTTCGCTTGTTGGTCGCCACCGGCGTTGTGGCTGAGCTTGGTGATTTATCGCGCTTCGACCATCCCCGTAAATTAATGAGTTATCTCGGTCTTGTACCCAGTGAACACTCGAGTGGTGGCAAACGCCATATTGGCGCTATCACAAAATGCGGAAACGGCCGAGCAAGACGCCTTCTCGTTGAAGGTGCACACACTTATCGGTATGCGGCAAATATATCGACAGATATGCAAAAACGACAAGAAGGTTTACCAAAGGACATTATTGATATTGCGTGGAAAGCACAACTTAGGCTCTGCAAGCGCTATAAAAAAATGATAGCCAAAGGGAAACACTACAACCTTGTTGTCACCGCAATTGCCCGAGAAATGATTGCGTACATATGGGCCATTGCAAAAGAAGTGGTACTTACGCCAGTGAACGCAAAACTTAGATTGGCAAGAGTACCCGCATGATAAACGAATTAGAGTTAATGCATGGGATCAAGCATCGGGTGTGGCACAACCACCGACGGCGTTAGGATGGCAATGCAGCTAACGCTGCATTGAACCACGAACATAGACTGAAGACAGGTGCCACGACGGAATAAGTAAGGTCTGCTCTGTTGCTAGAAATAGTAATAACCAACGAATATCAGCAAGATAACCGACGAAATTACTTGCTTCATCCTATGTATTAACTCGCTCTAATTCGAGCTGAAGTAATTATGGCTTAAAAAGTGAAGCAAGGATCAGTGTGCTTAACTTGACAGTGGGAGTCATACCA
>NZ_JACJFC010000053.1:0-1579 GCF_014164385.1 Pseudoalteromonas sp. SG43-3 | reverse complement strand
GTGCCATAAGCGGACACTCATAACCTTAGTCACTTGTTAAGTGTTCTTTTCTGGGGCGAAGGTAAATATTATATTTTGTACTACTTTCTTGTCTGCTTCACTTAGGTACGAAATATCAAACGGTTCCGAAGATTTAATGGCTTTTAACGCTTCTTTTTCTAGCTCTTTTTGGCCCGTAGAACGCACGATTTTAGAAAACTTTAGATAACCATTATCATCAATATTTATATGCACTTGCACTTTGTGACCGAAACAAGTTTCGCAAACAAATAAATGTGATTCAATTAGGCTCTTATTCTTACTGACCCACTTTGGAACATCAGATTTTTCATTAAAATCTGCAGCCTTTCTAGTTGAAATTTTTTCTCCAGGTAATTCATGCTGAATAGTTGAAGTGCAGCCCACCATGAGCAAAACAAGATAAAGTTTGACTAGATATTTCATAATTTCCTAGAGCATATAGGATGTTTATAGCGAGCGAATCGCACGTTCTTCTACCACAGCGTCGCTCGTTTATCTTAATTACCCACTTGTAACAAACTTCTTAACTATTTGCCAGCACTACCAAAATACAGTAGTTCTGGTTTTTACTTCAGGACAAAAACGAGCGATTCGGTCGTTTTCTTGACTATGCAGGCAATATATATTTTGACGAAATTGAAAAGTAACTGCTAACGACCGCTTATCGCTCTTTGCCGAAGTTCGGCTCAGTGCCAAGAGCAGACATTGGTAACTGCCGCGTAGTTTTGATGTCCTAGGGAGCCTGCGAGCGCCTTGATGCGTTTGTTATATGCCAAACTCTCTCAATTTTCTATCTAGAACCAGTCCAATATCAGCTAAAATGCCATCATGCTCGTAGTCAAGAAAAATTCTCACATCGTCGCGATCACCATTGGCATCAACTCTTGGTATGCAAAAGCCACGTGAGCACTCATTAGGGTTTACTACATCTCTCTCTTCACTACCATAGTATGAGTGAACATAGTGAATATTTGGCATTGATATATCCATCATGACTAAATGATCGTTTCCCCTTGGAGCATCAACACTCCTATGAGCAGAGTATTTCATTCTCAAAGGAATAATTTTAAGAATATTAGGCATTTCTGAGTCAACCACTTTTATGAAATCAGATTTAAAAAAGTAATAGATTTGACCTAATCTGTTCAGATACGCAACTACCTCATGAAACCAAAAAGGTTGCTCCCTCACTTTTGTCTGCGCCATATAGTTATCAAAGTGGTATTCCAGTCCCTGAACCATAGTTTTAACACCAGAAACCTGCTTGTAGTGCACTTCATAATCTTTTAATTGATCGAGTTTGTGAAGAATGCTGTTGATCATGAACCACTCCCTGAGTTTCCCTTGGCATATAACACTTTATAAGAGAACATCTTACCTATTTTAGCGCGAAAACGTCCTTATTTTATGAACTTATATTAATAGCAAATAATGAAAACTATTTGTAGCTATAAATATTATTCTTTCTGTGGCATATATAAACATGTAAAAAAGAGGAACGTTTCCTCTTATTCTGACTAAGTTAATGACGACTCACCTGACTGACCGCTTATCGCTC
>NZ_JACJFC010000052.1:0-1756 GCF_014164385.1 Pseudoalteromonas sp. SG43-3 | reverse complement strand
AGTAAAAACCAGCTAAAGATCTATTTGCACAAAGAGAAATGAAAGAGAAGTAAATGAGAAAACAGAATGCCAATCAGGATATAGTTTCTGCTTTATTACTTCCTCTAAAAGCGTAGCGCCTCTTAACCTCTTAGTGAAAAAATCACTAATTACAGGCGCTGCTGTTACAAAGCAATGCTTAAAATTATTCAATTTATTTATAAAAACCAGCTAAAGATCTATTTTCACAAAGCGAAGCGAAAGAGGAGTAAATGAGAAAACAGAATACCAATCAGAATACAGTTTCGGTGTTTATTTCCTTCTTTAAAAGCGCAGCGCCTCTTAACCTCTTAGTGAAAAAGTCACTAATTACATGCGCTGCTGTTACAGTAAAAACCAGCTAAAGATCTATTTGCACAAAGAGAAGCGAAAGAGAAGTAAATGAGAAAACAGAATACCAATCAGAATACAGTTTCGGTGTTTATTTCCTTCTTTAAAAGCGCAGCGCCTCTTAACCTCTTAGTGAAAAAGTCACTAGTTACATGCGCTGCTGTTACAGTAAAAACCAGCTAAAGATCTATTTGCACAAAGAGAAGCGAAAGAGGAGTAAATGAGAAAACATAATGCTATTCAGGATATGTTTTCGGTTTTATTTTCTTCTCTAAAAGCGCAGCGCCTCATAACCTCTTTGTGAATAAATCGCTTAAAAATTTAATGTACAGTTACTTATAGCCCTTTGGATAACGACTTAAAACTTAAGTAAATAATTTTTATGAATTAAAGCGCTTTATACCATCGACTAGCTTTAGAACATTGAAGTTTATTAGTAAACCAGTACTTATTTCTGCAAGTTTCATATAAGTTATCAATTGTGCAGAGTGAATTGGAAGAAGCTTATCAACCGCCTTTAGTTCAATTATTAATTTATTAGGTAATAAAATATCTAACCGGTAACCTGTATGTATATATTGATCTTTATAATATATCGGCAGCTCAACTTGGTTTTTAGCAGATAAGCCAATTTTACTTAATTCATATATTAAGCAAGTTTCGTAACTCGATTCTAATAACCCTGGGCCTAAATTCCTGTGTACTTCTATAGCGCAACCTATTACTGTTTTTGTTAATGTATCAGTATCCATAGGTATCCTTTTGCTTAATTTACAAGCATTTAATCAACTAAGAAAGAGTTCTAAAATAAGACTTAAGTGTAGTACAAATAAAATAATAAAATTGAATACTCGTAGGCTATATGAAGCAATTTATTAAGTTGTCACTCGTTTGTTGAGCTATTTACTAATAAAATCAATTAAAGAACTATTTGCACAAAGAGAAGCGAAAGAGGAGTAAATGAGAAGACAAAATACTAATAAAAACTGCGTTTGGTGTTTATTTACTTCTCTAAAAGCGTAGCGCCTCTTAACCTCTTAGTGAAAAAGTCACTTATAACGGGTACGATTGTTACGAAAGCCACGCTTAAATTATTTAGTCTATTCACCAATAAATCAATTAAAGATCTATTTTCACAAAGAGAAGCGAAAGAGGAGTAAATGAGAAAACAGAATACCAATCAGAATACAGTATCGGTGTTTATTTCCTTCTTTAAAAGCGCAGCGCCTCTTAACCTCTTAGTGAAAAATCACTAATTACAGGCGCTGCTGTTACAGTAAAAACCAGCTAAAGATCTATTTGCACAAAGAGAAATGAAAGAGAAGTAAATGAGAAAACAGAATGCCAATCAGGATATAGTTTCTGCTTTATTACTTCCTCTAAAAGC
>NZ_JACJFC010000051.1:0-1770 GCF_014164385.1 Pseudoalteromonas sp. SG43-3 | reverse complement strand
TGCTCAAGCGAATATCCCTTTCGTTGTTGCTAATCCCGTTAATATTAAACGTTTCGCAGGCGCTATTGGCCAAAAAGCAAAAACAGATAAACTTGATGCGCAACTCATCGCTCATTTTGGTGAAGGGACCAAACTAGACAGCCACTTTAATTGAACAAACAAAACTGTGCCACAAAATTAGCCCTTCAGATTCAAAATTTATCTTTTTTACTGGGTCACTTTCATTTCATCTATTAAATAAGTCATTACATTCTTAAACCCAAATTACACGCATGAAAATAACTCCGTAATGGCAGTTTTAACTTTTACTGAATGGTTTTTAATTTATGCTAATAGCTTTTCGCAGTTACTGATATTCGCTCGCCGCTTTCGCTTTAAGTTTTCACAGTAACTTGCTTGTGAGGTCGGCCTGCCTACTGCGCCGTGAAATACGCGCGTAAATTGCGTAGTGAGTTTTAGCCAGTTATCTGGGGATATATTAAGCCTTTCTAGTAAAGGAAGGTTCATATTATCAATATGCCCGCGCTTATCCTCTCGTATTATTCGCCCTGTTAGCTCAACGAGTTCAAGGTACGATTTAAGCTCAAACGGCAGCCCTTTAGGCATAATCTGACGTGGCATGCCTGCAAAACGTAGTAACTGCTTAGGTTGTTTACCTTCTGCCGCGCATGTTAAGCGATTTTGTACACTGGTATGGTCTGACTCTTCTGGTGTGTTAGCCATTTTAGCTCTAATGGGATTTAAATCAACATAGGCCATACAGGCTGCAAGCGCTGCTTCATCTAGTAATGCTTGCGATTTGAATCTACCCTCCCAGAACCTCCCTGTGCAGTTATCTTCTTTATTTGCTCTGCGGGCAATGTCTTCATTTAACACCCGCATAAACCAGCTAATACTTGCTAGACGTTCGCGGTATTGTTTAACCGTTTGGTTGAAAAAGATGAGTTCAACTTTACTTAGCTTTTCACCTTGTACATATTTTTGCGTTAACAATTTGCCTTTACACAGTTTATGCCAGCGAATAACAATCGCTTTATCATTCAGCCTGTTTGCTTTCTTATCATCTACATATAGTACTAAATGGGTATGATTACTCATGACGGCATAAGCACATACATCAATACAAAATATTTTTGCTAATTCAAGCAGCTTATCTTCAACCCAACCTCGTCGATGCTCGTAAGATTGACCTGTAAAACGGTCTTCGCCACATAAAAATGCACGACGAACACACCGTGAAATACAGTGATAGTATTTTGTATCAACCAAACTAACTTGACGCTTTCTTGCAATAGCCATAAAACACTCTGCTTATTTTTAAACTAAATAAAAGCTAGCCTCTAAGTACGCAAAGTGCAAAATTTAGGATGGGTGTCATGTTTATTATTACAAAGTGCAAAATTTAGGATGGGTGTCATGTTTATTATTGCACTAAGTACGCAAAGTGCAAAATTTAGGATGGGTGTCATGTTTATTATACCTACATTGAAATTTGAAGCGTACTTTTCAATAAGTTCTGATAAGTCATCGCCTTCGACACCAAGGTCATTAAAAATATCAGTATCTGGAGTTAATTCTTTGTGATTAACTCCGCACTCAATTTCTATAAGGTTGAAAACTTGCTCGATAGTTACCACGGTATACCTAGACATAATGACTCCCACACGGTGTTAGCCTCCGCTTTTCGTGGGTTAGCTTAATTCAAAGCCAGAGCCATAATTAGTTTGTCAATTAACTAAACAGCAGAGGCTAACATGAATAAACATAGCA
>NZ_JACJFC010000050.1:0-2569 GCF_014164385.1 Pseudoalteromonas sp. SG43-3 | reverse complement strand
TGAGTATGTTCGTTAATCATAATGTGCCCTCAAACAAGATTTGAAGATCTGATCATGACATTGAGATTTAGTTCAAAAAAATCCCCGCTAATTTCTTAGCAGGGATTTGTGTATAAGAGACAGCTGTAAAGCGGCTTTTTGCATTATGGCTAAATATAAATTTAATGCTGATTGATCATGTGCGTTGCTAGTTGAGAGAATGATTGCTTTAAGCCTTCACGTAACAACGGATTGTCTATTTCTATATCCAGCGTTTTATTCATGCAGTACATCCACTGATCGCGCAATGCTTTATCTACAGTAAAAGGCATATGTCTTTTACGTAGCATTGGCTGGCCATGTTTTTCAGTAAATAGGTTTGGCCCGCCTAACCAACCAGATAAAAATTCAAAAAATACTTGGCGAATTCGATCTAATGGCAGAGGATGCATATCATATAACGGTTTAGCGTATTCATCTGACTCCATTATGTCGTAGAATCGATTGGAGATAGCTCGCGCCCCTTTCTCTCCACCTATTATTTCATACGGTGTTTTTTCAGGAGTAGGAGCCTGTTGCTCGGGAGCCGGCTTAGATTTAGAAAAAAGTCGTTTAATCATATTACTTATCATTGTTAATAGGCAGTTTATAGCTGCAAAGAGGTTGCTTTAAAATGGACAAATATGCGGTTTTTGGAAATCCAATTAAACATTCAAAATCCCCCGCGATACATAAACAATTTGCTGTATCACTGGGTGAGCAAATCGACTATCGCGCAATATTAGCACCTATCGATAACTTTGAAAAAACAGTATTGTCTTTTTTTGAGCAAGGCGGTGTGGGTGCTAATGTTACAATGCCATTTAAAGAGCAAGCTTATGCAATGGCTGATGAGCTTACCCCATTAGCCAAAATAGTAGGGGCTGTTAATACACTAAAAAAACGAGATGATGGCTCATTACTCGGTGATAACACCGATGGTGTGGGCTTTGTAAATGATTTACTCGCTAATGAAGTAGCCATAACTAATAAACGCATTTTAATCATAGGTGCGGGCGGTGCTGCTCGAGGGGTTATTTTACCTTTGTTAGAGCATAACCCTCAGGAAATAATAATAGTTAATCGCACAGCACAAAAAGCCAAAGAACTCGCAGAGCTGTTTACCCAATATGGACCAGTATCTGGCTTTGGTTTTGATGATTTACCAGTAAGCGATTACTCACTAATTATAAACTCTACCTCTAGCAGTATGAATAACGAACTTCCAGCACTTGATAAAAAACACATAATTAACTGTGAAGTCGCTTATGACATGTTTTATTCACTGCAAAATACCATTTTTATGAATTGGGTTGCACAGCATAATATTAACGCTAAGCTTTTAGATGGCAGTGGCATGTTAGTTGGTCAAGCTGCTCAAGCATATTATGTATGGCGTAATAAAATGCCAAAAATACTTCCCGTCGTTGATGCGCTCAAACAAGGAACGCTTAAATGAATCAGGCAATACAATTTATAGATAGGCTAGAGTTTAGAGAGCCCGATCATCAGTTAGTATTTTTTGCACAAGTTAGTGGCATGCTGGTGGAGTGTGTAATAGAAGTAAATACACTTAAACTAACAGACGAAAGTCACGCAACAGAGTATTTTGAAAAGTATCGTTTTGATTACGAAGAACGTGCCGAGGAGCTTATCGAAGAAGAGAGCTATAACTCGGCAGGCCAAATTGAAGTAAGTTTATTAACTTAAATTAGCTATTTCAGCTAAGTACTCATCTTTAAGTGATACATAGTTATCGGCAGATATTTTTAAAAAGGCAAGTTCTTGCTCCGTTAGAGGGCGGGCTTGCTTAGCCGGACTCCCTACATATAAGTAACCAGACTCTAAGCGTTTGTTTGGTGGTACCAAAGAGCCGCCACCTATAATTACATCATCTTCAACAACCACGTTATCCATAATAATAGCGCCCATACCTACAAGTATACGGTTTCCTAATATACATCCGTGCAGCATTACCTTATGACCTACAGTTACATCGTCACCTATAATAAGTGGATAACCATCTGGATTGCTTTTAGTTGCACGAGATAAATGCAATACACTGCCATCTTGTATATTGGAGCGTTTACCAATACGTATATAGTTAACATCGCCTCGGGCTGCTACTAAAGGCCAAACACTACTATTATCACCTAAAGTAATATCACCAACCAAAACTGATGACTCATCAATATAAACAGACGAATTAAACGAAGGAGTTACACCTTTATAAGAACGGATTGCCATATTTAGTACCTTTTAGATAATAGTTATTAGCTTTGAGTGTATCAGCAAGGTCTTTTTTGTACCATAACAGGCACCGTTTGGTTACAAAACTATCAGTTTTAGGGGGTTTAGTTCAGATACTGACCGAACAGCATCTTTTTTTACTTTTTCTTTAAAAAAGTACTTGCGTAAAAATCTGTTCTCCCTATAATGCGACCCCACTGAGACGGGAAACGCTGAAGCATAGCAAGGCACGAACTACTCAGAGAGTTAAATAAAACTTCGGTTTTAAATTGTCGAAAGAAAGTTTAAAACAAAGTGTTGA